>DATGLE010000205.1:0-14502 GCA_035294325.1 Ktedonobacteraceae bacterium
AACATCTTTGTTGGCGGCAGCGTGCTGGACAACAAGTACGAGCTACAACGAACTTCTAAAGCGAAGCCGAAGTGGTCCATCTGGTCGGAGCAGGATCTCCAAAATTTGTCAGCTTCCGAAGAAGTGTCACCTCTCTAAGTAGCGCTCCGCTGCCAGTCGCTACGCCAGTCTTTGCAACTTTTTTCAGCGCGGCCACGTGGAATACATGAATATATGTACAAAACACAACCTTACACATTTATGCTCCATTAGCAATGTGTATTGCTGACATAGAGCGAAGAGGAGTGCGTTCCTCTTTCATTTACAAAGAAGAGTTTTTGTGCAAAGGAGTACCCATATGTCCATGAATCCACATTCGACTGTTGTGGGCGTTTTCAGAGACAGAACAATGGCCGAGCAGGCTATGGCGGCTCTCAAAGAGGCCGGGTTCAGCCGCGAGCAGATCCGCTACGCCGGACCAGGCGGCGGCGGCTTCTTCGAGGATATCAAGAGCCTCTTCACCGCGCCAGGGGCCACCGTTGAAAATCTTGCCCACGACCTGACCGCAATGGGCCTGTCAGATGATGAGGCTCGCTACTATGCGAACGAGTACAACAGTGGCAATACGATCATCGCGGTAAAAGCGCCTGGACGTGAGCAAGAGGCGCTGGAGGCGCTGAACAGGTACGGCGCCTATAACTATGGTCCGGCAGCTACACCTGGTCCGGCGACCAGCGCCGGTTACGCGCCCGAACCGCCGCGTACCTATGCGCAGCAGCCACCGGCGAACGCCCCCCGGGGGGATTACGCCCCCTCACAGCCTGGGCAGCCAGGTAGTGATCGCCCGCTTGCGACAGCCAACCGGCCGGTCAGGGATAATCGCGCGATGCCAGACAACCAGCCAGCCCCGACCAGCCCGCCCACCACAACCCCAACCGGGCACAACACAGAACTCGAACAGCTTCAGGCGCAGATCCAGGAGACGCGCCGGCAGCTTGAGGATGCACGCGCGCAACTGAAAGCGGCGAAAGATCGAGAGTCTCAGCTTCAGTCCGCACGACAGGAATTGCAAGAAGCCCAGGCTGAACTGCAAGCCACACTGGCTGAACTGCGCGATACGCAGACCCGAGCCGGCCAGCCGCGCTAAATGAAACAGCGAGCAATGACACAGCACCCGCGCCAGCGCGGGTGCTGTGTCATTTCATAGCCCATCTCCAATGTAGTATGCTATGGAAGAGAGCAACCTTACAGATTTCTATTTATCTACCACTGGGAAGGATAACAACCAATGCTGATCGACCTGCGCAGCGATACCGTGACCATGCCCACAGCGGCAATGCGCGAAGCCATGTATCGCGCCGAGGTAGGAGACGACGTGTATGGAGAGGATCCTACAATCAACCGCCTGCAAGCAATGGCAGCCGAACGTCTGGGAAAGGAGGCCGCGCTCTTCGTGCCGAGCGGCACAATGGGCAACGCCGCCGCTATGCTGACACACGCGGGCCGGGGGCGCGCAGTGATCGTCGGCAGCGAATCGCACGTTTATCATTATGAAGCAGGTGGGGTGTCAACGCTCGGTGGCGCTCCAATGGTGATCGTCCCCAATCTGCCCGATGGCATGCTCGATCTGGATAAATTGCGTGCCGCCATCGCCGATGAGAGCGACGAGCATGTGGCGGCTACCGCACTGGTGTGCATCGAAAACACGCACAATCGCTGTGGAGGAACGGTCCTGAGCGTGGAGCAGGTGCGGGCCATCGCGGATCTCGCTCACGCGCGGGGAGTCGCGGTGCATATGGACGGCGCGCGCATCTTTAACGCGGCCATCGCGCTTGGTGTGCCGGTCAGCGAACTCGCCCGCCCGGTGGATTCGGTGATGTTCTGCCTCTCCAAAGGGCTGAGCGCGCCCGTCGGTTCCATGCTCGTCGGGAGCAAAGAGTTTATCCGGCAGGCCCATCGCACGCGCAAGCTGCTCGGTGGAGGCATGCGCCAGGCCGGCGTTCTCGCCGCCGCTGGTATCGTGGCACTGGAACAGATGGTAGAGCGCATGGCAGAAGACCATGCGCTCTGCAAGCAACTGGCACAGGGCATGGCCGACTATCCGCAAATAGAGATTGACGCGGACCGGGTTGTTACCAACATCCTCATCTTTCGGGTACGCAACAGCCGGCAGGAACCGCTGACGGAGGCGGAAACCGAATCGTTCCTGGAGAAAGCACGCGAACACGGCGTGCTCATGGGCCAGATGGGCGGAGGTATTGTGCGCGCCGTCACGCACTATGGCATAGAGGAGTCGCACATCAACGCGGCGCTCATCGCTATCCGGCGCGCGTTGATCGATATGCAACTTTAGCACACCTTCTTACGAATACATTTTAGAGTGTGTCCGACGCTCATCGTTCTCGCCCGTCTCACCGGGCGTTCGTGCGGCTCCGCCGCACCAGGTAGCGCGTGTGTGGTGAGGAAAAATGCGCGCAGCGCATTTTTCCTCACCACACACGCGCTACGGCGAGCACCGCAGGCGCGAGCAAGGGGTAGCGTCGAAAAAAGGAGGTTATAAAATATATGGTGCCCGGCTACCGGCGTCCGGCCTTCGGCGGCCTCTCTGGCGCTATCATTCTTATGGGGATTTTCCTGCCTATCGCCTTTGGAGGCTTCAATCTGCCCATTTTCTTCATCGCCCTGGCAG
Organism: Ktedonobacteraceae bacterium; assembly: GCA_035294325.1. Lineage (GTDB taxonomy): Bacteria > Chloroflexota > Ktedonobacteria > Ktedonobacterales > Ktedonobacteraceae > DATGLE01. The sequence goes on from DATGLE010000205.1 coordinate 2,669, forward strand.
CCTCCATCTTCGTCGGCTCGCTGGCCTCGGGTTCTCCCAGGAGCGTGTATGGTAGCCTGTACGGCGCCCTCTGGATGCTCATCCTCGCTCTGTTCTTCATTACGGGTAGCTGGATCTGGTTCGTGATCGGCGGTGTGCTCTGTGGAGTTCTGGGTTCGATGACCAGGCCGATTTTAGCCTCGATGGGCTATGTGAGCACCTGTGGATCGGCGCCAGCGACTAATCGGCAGCCACAGCAGTACTACCAACCGCAGGAAGCTTACCGGCCGCCGGAGGCGCCGTACCAGCCTTACGAACAGGGATACCAGCCGCCGCGTCCAGAAACATACCAGGAGGGCGGCCAGCAGCATCAATATCCGCCCACCACGCAATACGAGGAGCCACAGGCGCAATATCCGCAGCAGATGCCGCCGCAACAGTAATCTCGCGGCAGTCGTTCGTCACAAGTTGCATGCACCCGGAACAGCAGCAATGCGCAACCGGGCATTTGACACACCGGGCAAACAAAATATAAGATCAAGAAGGGATATAGAATTACCGCTTGATCTTTATTTATTTTGAGAGGAGTCATGGATGAGCTTGAAACAATTTGCCGGGGCGGTGGCGGTCATTACCGGCGGCGCCAGCGGCATTGGCCTGGCTACCGCCTGCGCGCTGCGTGCGAAAGACGCGGATGTCGTCCTGGCGGACATCAATAGCGGAGCGCTACAGCAGGCAGCGCAACAGGTACATCAGAGCAATCCCTCCTCGATAGCCCAGGTGCTCACCGTTGTCACCGATGTTACCAGTGAGGAGCAGGTACAGGAGTGCATGCGCCAGGCGCTCGCTCTGCGCGGGCGCATCGACCTGGTAGTGACCTGCGCCGGCGTCGGCCGGGGCGGCCCGATAGATACCTTCACCGGCGAACAGATGCAGGCCATGATGAATATCAACTTCATGGGCACATATCACACGATCAGGGCGGCTCTGCCCGCGATGCGCCAGCAGCAGCGCGGGCACTTCGTCCTGCTCAGCTCGGTGGCAGGCAAGCTCTGTCCTCCTCTGCTCTCCGGCTATGCCGCGACCAAATGGGCGGTGCGCGGCCTGAGTTCCGCGCTGCGCGCGGAGCTTTACGGGACCGGCATCGGCATCACTACTGTTTATCCGGCCTGGGTGGATACGCCGATGGTCCACCAGGAAGATATGGAATTCCTGGATGCGGTGGTGATGCTCAAGCCCGAGCAGGTAGCGGCGGCAATATTACAGGCGGTGCAGGAGGATAAGTCCGACCTGACGCTGGCGCCGAACCCGGACATCGCTGCCGGCCTCCAGCTTATGCACGATGACCAGGACAATGCGGAGCAGGTGGTAGGAAAGTCGTTTTACAGGCGCATGCAGCAATTCACGCAACAGCAGACTTAATCTGGACAACAATGGAGACGCAACGAGAACAGAAGCCCACTTCTGATGGGGGCTACTTTGGCAGCAATAGCATCACATGGAAGCTTGCTCGTGAGGCTATCATAAACCTGGGGGGCGCGCGGGCGGTACTGATGCAGCTTGCGCATCCCCTCGTCGCGATGGGAGTCAGCGAACATAGCAGCTATATGCGCGATCCGCTGGGCCGCTCCTGGCGCACCTTCCTGCTAGGTCATATGCTCGCCTTCGGCTCTACCAGCACAGCGCGCCAGGCGGCTCGCACCGTCAATCGTCTGCATGCCCAGGTCTACGGCACGCTCCCTGAGAAGGTAGGAGCCTATCATGCCGGCACTCCCTACCGCGCACGGGATCCCGAATTGCTGCTCTGGGTAGAGGCAACGCTGATCGATACGGTTCTACTGATCTACCCGCTGTTCTTCAGACCGTTAAGCGATGCAGAGCAGGAGCAATATTACCAGGAATCGAAAGCGTTTAGTGCCCTGCTGGGACTCCCCGCTAAGAAGATGCCCGCAACGCTCGCCGATTTACGCCAGTATATCCACGATATGGTCTACAGTGATCGTCTCGCCGCTACGCCCCAGGCGCGCCAGATAGCACACCAGGTGCTCTTCCCGCCCGCGCCCGGCATGCTGCGCCCCTTTATGCATCTCCATCTCCAGTTCACCTGCGCGCTGCTTCCGCAGCCGGTGCGAGAGATCTACGGGCTGGAATGGAGTCCGCAGCGGCAGATGGCCTTTGAGCTATCGGCGGCAGGTATGCGCATGGTCATTCCCCACCTGCCGCTAGCCCTGCGTGTGCTGCCCCTTACACGCAGACTGATGGAACGCGGCAGCGTCGCATAATTTAAGAAACCCGATGCGCATGTTTTTGGGCGCCTCAGGGAAGGGAGGTTGCGGACTGCGCGCCGCAGGCGCGCAGTCCGCAACCTCCCTTCCCTGGCGAACCGCGCAGCGGTGAGCAGTCAGGTAGACTTGCATATGGCGTTAAGTATGAAAGGATAAAAAAAGTTATGTCAAATCAGAAGCGGCAGCAGAGCGAAGCCAGCGCCGCCACACTCCCCATCGCATTCGTAGTTAATGGAGAGCGCTACGATGTCGAGGCCAACCCGCAGGAGATCTTTCACGAGGCTCTCGAACATGTGCTGCCGGAGGGGCTGCTCAGCGGCCACCGTATCCGCATCAGCACACCCGGCGGCGACGAGATCTTCCCCGATATGTTTATCGGGGAGACCGTGGCGCACTTCAAAACGAACACGATCCATGTCGAGGCCAGGCCGTTGAGCGAGGTTACGGCAGAGCCAGGTCAGCGCACATGGACCAACCTCGGCTTCGATCACCTGGCGATTACAGTAGCGGACCGGGAAGATGCCCGGCAATTCTTTAGCGAGGTGCTGGGCATGACCATCGTGCGCGATGACCGGCATCAGACGGTCTTCACCACCGGCAATGTCGCTCTGTTCTGCTTCGGCGCCGAGAAGGCTCCGCTCTCCGATGGTTTACCGAGTCGCTGGCATCATCTCGGCTTCGTGGTTGATGACCTGGATGCCGCCTACCATCACCTGGCTTATCACGCTAAATTACGCCGCGAGCGCGTAGGAGATGGCTCCGGCTCCATCTCCTCCGACTTCATTCTACTGGAGCGCAACGAGCGCTGGTCGCTCTACTGTCACTACCGCAATGGCGATACCAGGCTCATGATCCAGCTTTCCGAAATCAAGCCAGAGTTCCGTGGCTTCGCCGATCCTCACCGGTTCAGCGATAAGATGTACGACTATCTCAGCGGGCGCTACGGTGTTCGCTTTGAAGAGACAAAGGATCAGTGAGAAGCCACAGTTGTGATAAAGAACGCCATCACAATCAGCCAGCTAATGACCAGGGCAATTAGCACACGCACAGCCATTCCCGATACGTACAGGTTGCGGCGCCGGGGGCGTGTAGAGTCAACAGTGGTGCGCGGGGAACTGGTAACGCCATTCCTAGCCATAGAGTTTCTCCATCTCATAGCGAGCTTTTCTGGACGGCGCTGCCCGCATAGAAGCCTTCCTTAGAGCAGCGTCGTCCATTACATAGCAACGATGGATGGAGCTTATGTTAACGTCTCCTACCTTTTGGGTTGCTTCCTACGACATTCGTCGCATTCGCACAGCGCGCGAAGCTTCTCATAGGTATAGATGCCGGTCCTGTGACCGTCTTCCCAGACGGGCGTCAGGCCATAGCGGCCAACCGGCTCTATATTGACCAGGGTTGTCTCTTCAACGCTCAAACTCTGCTTTTTCTGCAACATTCCGGGCAGGCCGCCCTCGCCCGCGCACCAGGCGCAGGGACAGGCCCAGCGCAGATTCTCCCAGCCATGCACGCTCTCATGCCCATCGCTCCACGAGAGGATCAGCCTGCGATTCTCTTCATCGAGCAAAAACGATGTGGGTACTGGATGATCGTATTGTGTCATACGTATTCCAACCTTTACGGCGAATCTGATACATACTCGGTGAGCTTCATTATAGTTCTTCTTTCCCGCTCAGTCCACTCCTGATGAAAGGGTCCGTGTCATTTTCGGCACGCTGCATCTTTTCCCTGACACCTCAGCGCCTGCGGCGCTTCGCATAGAGAGGAATGGAGGCCAGGGGGGCGCCGGCCGGCGCCCCCTGGCCTCCATTCCTCTGCAAGCTGCCTTCGGGGCGAGGAGGGGCAAAACGCCTCCATTCCTCTGCAAGCCGCCAAAGTGGCGAGGAAGGGGCAAAACGCCTCCATTCCTCTGCAAGCTGCCTTCGGGGCGAGGAAGGGCAAAACGCCTCCATTCCCATGCAAGCCGCCAAAGGTGGCGAGGAAGGGGCAAAACGCCTCCATTCCTCTCTATGCAAGCCGCCAAAGGTGGCGAGGAAGGGGGGAAAAGTCATGAACCGCCGGGGCTTTCCCCTCCTGCGGCCATTAACGCACAGAAGCGCGCTGACGCGCCTCTGCGCTCCCTCCAGGGAGCAACGCAGTTGCGAGGTGTGCCCATCAAGAATGGGAAAGCCCTCGATGAACCCATGAACTCGCTGAAAAATTTAACGATGTGTAGTATAATTTCGGAAATTCTAATTTGCGTTATCTGGACAGAAATAAAAAGTGATCAAATGGAGCATGGCAACTTATGGCAGAAGCGTTACTTATTGTGGGCATTATCGGCGTAATAATCACTATCATTGCATGGCTTATCTCTTTAAAGATCCAGCGGCAGGGCGTTGATAGAATACAGGCGCAGCAACAGGCATGGGAGCGCGCCCAGGAAGTGCGGCAACAGCAGTGGAGGGTGCAGCAGGAGAAGCGTCACGCCGACCAGGGAAAAAGTCTGGCTACGCACATACAACAACTTCATGGCGAGTGGCAAACGTGGACAGAGCAGGAGCAGAAGCGCGCGGAAGAGCTACGCCAGGAGCGAGAGGCTATCGAAAAGCGGAAGCAACTGGAGTTTGAATTGTCGCGCCTTCCTCGCGTCGAGGATACCCCCCTGCCCCGCAGCGACGGGCCAGAGCGTCCCGAGCCGCCCTGGCGACTGCCGAGCTTCCAGGGCGCCGATCTCTCCGAGCGCGATCTATCCTCGCGCTACCTCGGCCACGCTGATTTGCGCGGCGCGCGGCTTGTCAACGCCAGGCTCTTTACCGCCAATCTCTCCTGGGCCTGTCTCGCGGGCGCCGACCTTTCAGGAGCCGATCTCTCAGCAACGAATCTCACGCACGCTGATCTACGAGGCGCACTATTCAATGGTACGAACCTGCTGGTTGCCGATCTGAATAACGCGGTGCTGATTGGAGCCGATCTGCGCGGGGCACGCAACCTTACGCTGGAGCAGTTGCACAGCGCTGTCTTCGATAGTACTACGAAGCTCGATCCCGCTATCGATATTACGCTGCCTCGCACGCCGCTCATCTCCCCTACGGAGCGATCCGATATGGCGCGCAGCTATCATAGAGAGACGGAACCGGATCTGCCGATTTCGCTGCCCCCACCAACCAATGGCCTGTTCATGCTCAAACCGGCCCGCCCCCAGCCCCCGATGGCAGAAGATATACAGCCCCAGGAACCCGGGGCGGTATAAAAAAAGATCTCTTTCGTGCGTAGTCGCGCGATTATCGCGCCCCAAAGCGCTCCTGAGGCCGAATCAGCGCGATTTATCGCGCGACTACGCAACAGGGTATGTGCTATACTACAGCCACCAGCACCACACACTAATCACTTTAAGGATAGAGAGTCATGGCAAACGAAGAACAAATGCCACTCGCGGGCAAGGTCGCACTCGTTACAGGAAGCGGGCAGGGGATCGGGCGCGCAACAGCGCTTCACCTGGCACGGGCCGGGGCTGATATCATCATTAACTATCGTAGCAATGCCGACGCCGCAGCCGCAGCACAGGCCAGTATCGAAGAACTGGGAAGGCGCTGCGTCGCCATCAAGGCCGATGTGAGCCAGGAAGAAGAGGTCACGCGCCTGTTCAGTGAGGCCACGCAGGCACTCGGTCCCGTCACCATCCTCGTCAATAATGCTGGCACCACGCGTGATAAGCTCATCATCCAGATGTCGCTGGCTGATTTCGAGCACGTCATGAATAGCAACCTGCGCTCGGCATTCCTCTGTACGAAAGCCGCGCTGCGCAGTATGATGCGAGCGCGCTGGGGACGGATCGTGAATGTGGTTTCGGTGGCCGGGCTGCTCGGACCGGCCGGGCAGGCAAATTATGGCGCGTCGAAGGCCGCGATTATCTCGTTGACGCTCAGCACAGCCCGCGAGATGGCAAGCCGTAATATTACCGCCAATGCTGTCGCGCCCGGCTATGTCCCTACCGAACTTACCTCCACGCTGACAGAGCCGCAGCGCAAATTCTTGCTCGATTCCACCCCCCTGGGCCGTCCTGGCAGCGCCGACGAGATAGCAGCGGCCATATGCTTCCTCTGCCTGCCTATCGCGGGATATATTACCGGGCAAGTGCTGGGCGTCGACGGCGGCATGTCGATGCACCTCTGAGAATGCGTCTAATATGCACGGTCCTCGCTCTCTCGCTGGTCTGTCACGCGGCTGTGCCGCACAAGGAAAATATGATGTGTGAAAAAGGCACTGCGCGCCTTTTTCACACATCATATATCAGGCGAGCGCCGCAGGCGCGAGCACGCGATATTGCTGGCAATCAGACACTCTCTGGAAAACTCGTGAAACATGGCGGCGATCAACCATCTCTAACCCCTTAGCATAGTCAGTATGTTAAGGAGGAGAATACCCGATGGCTCTGATCGAAACAGAGGAAACGAATCGTTTTACCTTTGAGCCTTTCGCGGCCCATCCATTTTACACACAGGTCAACCGCGAGCTTGTCCAGGCCGCGCTGGCCCGCTTAACGTCCAGAGCGAGCAGGAAGCCGCTTACGATTGTGGATATGGCCTGCGGAACGGGAGCCATTACGCGGCTGATCGCCAGAGAGATGGCCCGGCTCGGGCAACTGGCCCGGACCTGCATCATCGGCGTCGATCCGTCAGCGGAGGCGCTGCGCCGCGCGCAAAAAGGCATGGATGAGATGGACCTGAAACTTGAGACCAGCTTCATCCAGGGCGACGCCGACGATCTTCCGAGCATTGTTCATGATGCCGATGCCGCCTTCTTCTGCAACGCGATCCATCTTGTCGCCGACAAAGCCGCTGCGTTTCGGCAGATGGCGGCTATTCTCGCGCCGGGCGGTATTTTTGCCTGCAACAGTTCTTTCTTTGAGGGCGCCTATGTTCCTGGAACGGAGCGCTTCTATCGCCTCTGGACGCGGCGCGCCGTGGGCTGGCTGAAGAAAGAGCATCCCGAAGCCCGCCTGTCGCGCGAATCCAAGGCGATGGCGATGCAGTGGCTCACTCAGGAAGAATACGTCAGGACGCTCAAAGAGAATGGGTTTGGTCGCGTCGATATTACCCACAGCAGCGTGCCCATCTCTCTTGACGCATGGCGCGATATCGGCCACTACTGGCTCTTTATCGAAGGCGCTCTGCCAGGCATACCGCTCTCCTATGGTGCAGCAGCGTTGGGAGCAGCAGTCTACCAGGCCGGCGCGGAACTGGGATTGACCGAAGTGCCGCGTATCTGGATGCAGATTATCGCCACAAAGAGCTAACCGTGCCCCCTTGCGTGTGGTACAATTGATGTTCAGAGGAACCCTACAGGTATGGTGTCTGAGCCATACAGGTTCCTGGCGCGATGCTCCCGAAAATGAGCATTTGCATCTCCAACGCTATTTTGTGGAGAAGAGGAGAATACTGCATGCAATGGGCGGTTGCTCTGGCTTCATTTCTAGCCTCCGCAGTCGAATTTGTTGAAGCTTTTACTATCGTACTGGTTGTTGGCGTGACTATCAACTGGCGCAGTTCGCTGGCCGGCGCGTTCGCAGCCGCCGCGACACTTGCCCTTATCGTTGCCACACTGGGCGTCGCTCTGGTTCGCTTTGTGCCCATCGATATCTTGCGTCTTGCCGTCGGAATTTTATTGATCCTCTTTGGTTTGAAGTGGCTCAAAAAGGCGATTCTGCGCTATAGCGGCCTCAAGGCAATACACGATGAAGAGGCCATTTTCGAGGAGCGCATGGCCGAACTGCGAGCGCGAGGAGAGGTGATCTCGCCGCGCATGCAGCCCTTCGGTGTGGCGCTCTCTTACAAGGCAGTTTTGCTGGAGGGACTTGAGGTCGCGTTCATCGTCATTACCTTCGGCAGCAGCGCCGTCACGAACGTGTGCACGCAATCCTGCGGCATCAGTTCCGCTGCCATCGGGGCCGTGATCGCCGGTATACTCGTGATCTCCCTGGGGGCGCTCGTGCGCGCCCCACTCAAGCAGGTGCCAGAGAACACGCTCAAATTTATCGTTGGCATTATGCTTACCAGTTTCGGCACCTTCTGGGCGGGAGAAGGCTTCGGAGTCGCATGGCCGCTGAGCGATGCCTTTATCCTTGTGCTGGTCGCGCTCTACCTTATCGCCTCCTTTGTCCTCATCACCTGGCTCAAGCAGCAGAAGTTGCATCAGGCAGCACTGGCGCACGCAAGCAGCAGCACCATCGCTTCAGCACAGCAAGAGGAGGTGCACCCATGAAGGTTATCAAAGCTATTTACGATTTTATCGTCGGGGATATGATCATTCTGATTGGCGTGATCGTTACGCTGGTCGTCGTGGCGTTGATGACCAACATCGGCGCGCTGGCCTCGGTGCGCATTGCGGCAGGAGTGGTACTCATCATCGGAGTGCTGGTCGTCCTTGTCGCCACGCTGCATCACGAACTCCCGGGGCAGCGCTGATAGATCCTGGCAACTTTCCTGGCAGAGCCAGATCTCAAAGAAGGCCCGCGATTCGGGCCTTCTCCACCGTTTACTTTACGTATGATGCAGCGAAACTGTGGCTGACCGGCATTAAAAATTTGCAAAGATTTGAAATATGTAGACGAAATTTCCACATAATGGTTGACGTTGATACATCAAACTGATATGATGAGGCATATGGAGTGCATTGATGGCTACTTTAGCGGGCTGGACAAATGATATGCAGGAAGCACAAAGTTGGCGTGAGCTGCTAAGTGACATCATCAGCGACAGCAAGGAAAGACAGCGTCTGGTCGAAGAACTTAATGTCACGTCGATTACGCTCACTCGTTGGGTGAATGGGGAATCGGAGCCGCGACCATACAATCTGCGCCGCCTCCTCAGCGTCCTACCCCGTCAGCGCGAACAAATGTTGAACCTGCTCAGAGCAGAGAAGGGGCTGGACGAATTCCCTGATTCCGGACCGGACGAGATACCCGGGGAAATCCCTTCCGAATTTTACGCTCGTGTCTTTGCTTCACGCGCAAAAACGGCGGAAAACCTGCGCTACTGGTCAACCTGCAATCTTATTTTACAGCAGGCCATCGGCCAGCTCGATCCTGAGCGCGCGGGCATGTCGATCTGGGTTGTGCGCTGTATGCCTCCCTCTGGCCCGCAGCATAAGGTGCGCAGCTTACGCGAAAGCGTCGGGCTTGGCACACCCCCGTGGAGCGGCAACCTGGAGCAGCAGGCGATGTTCCTGGGAGCCGAGTCGCTGGCCGGTCACGTCGTTACGTTCTGTCGTCCCGGCATTATTGAGAACCTTGAAGAAGAGCACACGATCATGCCGTTTACGCGTACAGCATTTGAAAAAAGCGTGGCTATCTATCCTATTTTATATGCCGGGCGCGTCGCCGGCGTCCTTCTTGTTTGCAGCGCCGAGCGTAACCACTTTATCTACCAGGCGCGCACTGCCCTCCTTCGGAGCTATGCCGACCTGATTGCACTGGCATTCGGGCCGGATGATTTTTATGCTCCTGAGCAGATTGGCCTCTGTGTGATGCCCTCCCAGGATGAACAGCAGGAGTATTTCGCGCATTTCCGCGAACTCGTCGCCGGCACAATGATCGATGCCGCCAATAAAAATCAACCCACGAATAATCTGCTGGCAGACCAGGCCGTATGGCAACGCCTGGAGGATGAACTCATTCAACTGCCGGCCCTCAAAAGAGAGCACCAGACAACGCCATAATCTATTTGCATTTTTCTATCGCTATGGTATACTCTGGGCATGTTGTGGCAGGCATGGCATTTAGACTGGAGCCTCTTTCCCCACCGATTCGGCCTCCCTCACGACGGAGGCCCCAGCCAGTTTAGATGTCACGCCTATAGAAGTTTGAAGGGAGCAATACACATAAATGAAGAGTCAACGACCTTACAGGCACATCCTCAAAAACCTCTTTCACGAGCAGGCAGCCGAGATTATTCCACTCTTGCTACCCGAGTACCGCGTTGACCAGGCGTTATCTGTGGAGATACCAGAACTCAAAACCACACCCATTGAAAGACCTGTAAACGATTTTGACCAGGCAATTGTAAACCTCGCTCTACCAGGCGCTCAGGTGGAGGGAATGTATACAGCCGAATTGATAGAGCACACGGACAATTTTGAACTCGCCTATCGTGCTCATCATGTGGATACAGGTGATCCAATGTACATGGTTATCGAGTTCCAGACAGAACGCGAAGACGAAAACCTTCCGCGCCGCCTGCTATGCAATTTCACGGAGACGATACTACAATACGCCCGCGAAGAAATACACCAGGGCCATGATCCTGATACGAACCGGGGCACGATCATGATTAGCGGGCATTATCTCTATCCAGCAGCCCTTTGCCCATTCCCCAGCTCAGTCCCTGCTCCTATACGGGAAACCATCGATGGGGAAGTCATATCCACATTCAATTTCAAGGTAATCGGCCTGTGGGAAAGGGATGCGCGCGAGATCCTGAATACGCATATCAGCGCTGGCTATTTTCTGCTCCCGGCAATGAAAAACGTCGATGCTTCCCTGCTCGGTCTGGCTATTGAGGAGCTTGCGCAGCGGGTTCAGCACGACGAAATTGAGCTGGGACGGCATTTGACAGGCATGAATCTGATGCTGCACCAATCTGAGATAATGTCGGAAGAGGAGAAGGTGGTGGCGCAAAAGCACCTGAAGCGGTTTGCGCATCTGATCAAAGGTGATCCTTACGACGAGTGATCGTACTAGCTTATTCATCGTAGGCCATGCACTAACTCATATTCCCGGCAGAAGTTATGTTTGACGATTTCATACAGACCATAGATCAGCGCTGGACACAGACGTGCATCGGATCGGGGACGCTCTGCGTTACCGATTCGGTGCTGCGCATGGCAATTTCGGCGGTGCAACAGGGAGAATACGCTGATGCGCAGATCGACGATTATGGCTCGCTGGCGCGCTCGGCCTTTCCCTGGCGGCCACCGCTGCGCATGACGGTACGCGCACGCTCATCGCTGCCAGCAGCGACGCCCGGCAGCACAGGTGAGAGCGGCGCTATCCTGCGTGGCACAGCCGGATTCGGCTTCTGGAACTATCCATTTTCGCCGCGCGGCGATATCCTGATGCTGCCGGAGGCCGTCTGGTTCTTCTACGCATCTCCGCCATCCAACATGGCGCTCGTTCCGGGCATCCCCGGCCGGGGCTGGAAGGCCCAGGTCGTGCATACGATGCGCGCGGATGCACTGCTCGCAGTCGTCCCTACGGCGCTGGCAACCGGCTGGGGACTGGTGACAGGCAATACCCGCCCGGCTGCGCGCTGGCTCCAGCAGCTCAGTGGGACCAGCGAAGCCCTGCTCACCGTCGATATGACACAATGGCACACGTACATATTGGAGTGGCGCCCCGACGAGGCGCTATTCCTGGTCGATGACGCGCCCGTGCTGCGCGTTCCTCGCCCGCCAGTGCGCCCGCTCGGTTTCGTCGCCTGGCTCGATAACCAGTACGCTGTGGCTACGCCGCGCGGTGAGCTGCGCTTCGGCACCGTTGCGAGCGAGGCCGAGTGGTTCGAGATGGATTCGGTGCGTATCGAGCCGCTTTAG
>DATGLE010000206.1:0-7763 GCA_035294325.1 Ktedonobacteraceae bacterium
GGCGCGGCATCGCTGCCCAGCGCATAGATATGCGCGCCGCTCTCCCTGAACGCCGCGACATCCTCATCAGCCACCAGCACACCCACGCGCTCCCCGCTTGCGCGACGGCGCCGCACTTCGGCGAGCATCGCGCCGCGCATCTCCTGGACAGCGCCCTCGAAAAGCAGCGCCGGGACCGCCGGCGCATAGTGCGTGAGCATCTGGCCGGGGGCCTTCTGCGCCACAGTTATATCTTCTCGTTCGACGGCTCGTGACCGTGGTGGCTGCACCTCTGGCAGCACCGTGCGCAGTTCTTCCAGGCTCACGCCGCCGGGGCGCAGAATCCTGGGGACCTCTGAGCCGAGATCGAGGATCGTAGACTCGACGCCTACTGTGCACGGTCCGCCATCCAGGATCAGCGGAACACGCCCGCCCAGGTCGGCAAGGACATGCTGCGCGGTGGTCGGGCTGACATGCATGAAACGATTGGCGCTCGGCGCGGCGATGGGCGAGCCGAGCGCGCGAATCAGCGCGAGGGCGACGGGATGACGCGGCATGCGCACCGCGACGGTCGATAGCCCCGCTGTGACCAGCCTGGGAACACGCGGGGCAGCGGGCAGGATCAAGGTCAGCGGCCCCGGCCAGAACGCTCGCGCCAACCGGTGCGCCTCCTGCGGGACATCCGTCGTGAGCGCTGCCAGCGCGCCTTCGTCAGCGATGTGCAGGATCAGAGGATCGCTAAAGGGGCGATTCTTCGCCAGGAAGATGCCCTCTACGGCGCTCGTTTGCAGGCCGTCGGCGCCCAGGCCATAAACTGTCTCCGTCGGAAAGACGACCAGTTCGCCGGCGCGCAGCAGCGCCGCAGCTCGCTCGATGATGTGCTGCTCCGGTTCAAAGGCGTTGATCTGCAAAACTTCTGTCTGTCTATATTGCATATGCCGCTATAGCTTTCTCAAAGAATTGGTATGGCACGAGTATAGCATGCCGGAGCAACAGGGGGTAAGCCTGGCTCCTGTGTTTGCGCAGATCCTTCATAGATGCGATATAATAAAAAATGGCCGGTCACTTTTTATTATGAATGCTGTCAATCAAGGCACGCTACCCCATCACCTTATCAGAACAAGGAGGGCCTTATGCGGCTTATAGCCTTGTGGCATACGCTCTGGGGAGGCATGATCTCAACTCTTATTATCCTGGCACTCAACATCGGCCTCAATCTGGCTACCCACACAGGAGCCGGTGATATTGTAGCGCTCGTGTATTTCGGCCTGTATGGTCTGTACTGCCTCCAAAACTATCTCAGATGTCGCGAATATCATTGCATGATTACCGGTCCGGGTTTTCTTCTCGCCGCTATCCTCATGCTACTGCGTGTGACCGGTCTCTTTGATCGTGGCTTCGGCATCCCTTACCTTGTGTTTGCCCTGGCCGCACTCATTGGTCACGGGTTAGAATGGCGCTATTGGAAACGCACGGGAAGCCACTTTCTCCCGATGCAGGAGCCTGGAGGCATAGAAGCTGAAAAGTAAGCAAGCATTCTTAAAGGGGTTGCTTTCTTTTTCTGCTCGTCGGCCTGCTGCTGGATCGCGCTGGACCACTGCTACGAGCCTTGCGTCGCTACACCGGTCCCATCTCGTTTACCGGGAGGGTGCACCAAGAGAATAACCCGCTCACATCCCTTGCCGGCCAGAGATCAGCCCCTTCCAAAAGTCCTTCCGTTTCAACAATGGCGCGCTATATGCTACGATACGGGTGTCTGCTAGATGATAGTCTGGCACCTGAGAACAAACGAGTGCCCTCAGGGTCAAACGCGGACAAGATGAAGGCTCCCATATATCGTCGCGAAACAGGAGGAGGCGATGAACAGGGTCAATGAAGTGTTTGGGGGATAAGTCTATAATGCAGGAGGAGGCGATGAACAAGATCGATGAAGTGTCTGGGGGATAAGTGCAATTATCTGTTACAATCCTTCGTCAAGGTGAAGAGGAGGATAGAAAGCCAGCAAGCAAGCGCCTGTGGACAGGCTAAAGGTAGTGGAGGTGCCGGGCGTGGTAATTGACACCAACGAGCTACTTGGTAGAGCGCTCGGGACATGCACGCTCAAGCGACTTCTCGGGCGCGGCGGTATGGGTGCGGTATATCTGGCACAGCAGTCCCGACCACGGCGCGCGGTTGCCGTCAAGGTGCTTCTGCCCGGCGTCGTCATGGATCAGAAGACGCGCGCCGCATTTTTAGCACGCTTCCGGCGCGAGGCCGATGCAGTGGCGGCGCTTGATCATATACATATCATGCCAATCTATGAATATGGAGAAGAAGAGGAATTAGCCTACCTTGTCATGCCCTACGTTACGGGCGGGACGCTGCGCGAGGTACTGGAACGGCGTGGGACGCTGCCGCTGCCCGAAGCCACCACTATTATTGAGCAGGCGGCGGCGGCTCTTGATTGCGCTCATGCCCAGGGCATCGTGCATCGCGATCTGAAGCCCGGCAATATGCTCTTTCACGCGGATGGTCGCCTGCTGCTGGCCGATTTCGGGCTGGCGAAGGTGCTCAAAGATACAACCGAGCAGGACAAAGATAGTACGAGGCGCATGGCCCTTACCAGCGCCGGCACCATCGTCGGCACCCCCGAATACCTCTCGCCAGAGCAGGGGACGGCAAGGCCCATCGACCATCGCACCGATATCTATTCGCTGGGCATTGTGCTCTTCCAGATGCTCACGGGCCGCGTGCCGTTTACCGGCGCATCGCCTGTCGCTATTGCGCTCAGGCATACGCTGGAAGATCCGCCCCCGGTTTCCCGGTTGAATCCAGCGATCCCGCTCTCCGTAGAAACCGCGCTCATGAAGGCGCTGGCAAAGCAGCCAGAGGAACGCTATGCGAGCGCCGGCGAATTTGCTCGCGCCCTGCGCGCAGCCAGTGATGAAAACCACGGCGATCAGCCGGTTCTGTCCTTGCCCTCGCTATCCAGTGCGCCGGCGGAACGCCTGACTCCCGTGGTCCTGCCGGGCAATGAGTCGCTTTCCGCCCTGCCAACCGTCGATATTCATGATGCCGCTCTCGATATTCATGGCGCGGCGACGATGAAGGAACAGGCCCGGCCAATGCCACAGCAACCGGCAGCAGCCGCCGCTACCCGGGATAAGGCCGGGGCGCTCGCTGCTCAAGCGAAGCAGCCTGTGGCTCACGACGGGGCCGGCTCCGTCTCTATATCCGAGGTTCCTACCCGTCCCGAGACATTGCAGGCCCGCAAGGCGGAGCCATCACTCAGCGATCAACCCGCACGCGCCTCCCGGCCCACCGGCTATCAATCGCTGGGTATGATGCTGCTTGGCAGCCTGCTGACGCTGGTCCTGGTCACAGCCGGCTTCGCTGCCTATCTCCACTTCGAGCCTCGGTTCCGCCAGGCATCCGGTACAGAGCCGGGGCTACATGTAACCAGTACGGCGCAAGCACACCGGCCAGAGAAGATTCCGCCGCCGCTGGTTCCGGCGGGACAACTGCTCTACGGCACCACGCTGCCGGGACCGACCTGCGACACACACGGCGGCCACTGGAGCAGCACGGCTAACGCACGCGTGCAGTGCGGCGCGAACTCAACCGCGCTGGTCAATACGGATACCAGCCACCTCGCCGGTGCCTTCCTGGATGCCCTGCCCGGCGGCAAGCCCGTGCCAGGCAATTATGTGCTACAAGTGCAGGTCAGCGCCGCGCCGAACTCGCATGGCGCCTTCGGCGTCTTCTTCCGCAATCAGCCCGGCGCGCAGCAGGGCACGTATTCGTTCCTGTTGAACCCGGCGGGCACATGGGGAGCCTACACCTACGACAACACATCGGGCAGCGCCAGCCCGCTCGTCATTCGCCCACTCCAGGCGAACATCAATGGTGTGGTCACTATCGATGTCATCGTGCAGGGCAACACCTTTACGTTTTATGTCAACGGCACCGAGCAGGGATACGCTCAGAGCGAGGCATATCCAGGCGGCACGCTCGGCCTGGCCGCCGGTGCCGGCGCGGACGTGTTCTTCAAAAACCTGGCAATCTACGCCTTGAGCTAAACAGATTCGTGGGACGAAAACAGGCCACAGGCGGGCGTCGCTCGCCTGTGGCCTGTTTTCGTCCCACGAATCTGTTATACAACCGTCTGGTTGGTATATGCCTGCGAGAGATCGGAGATCGGCTTGATCATCTTCAGTGCGACCATGAAGCTCTCCATCGATTGCCAGGTCGCGCTATCGTTATAGCCGAGTTTCCCTTTTCCCTGCCAGACGGGGATTGTTGCCTGCAACACGTTCATCGCCTGAGTCGTATTGGTCAGACCGGGAATATAGCTCTTGCTAATCTGCAAAGCTCCTGAGGGATCGGCGATGACATCCTTCAAGCCTTTGAGCGTGGCCTGCACGAAGCCGCGCACCATCTGTGGCTGAGCGCGATAGGTGTCCTGTGTCGTGATGATGCCGTTGGAGACGAGCGGCTGGTAATCCGAGACATCGAAGGTGCGCACCGCAAAGCCATGCGCGCGCAACTGGAGCGGCTCGTTGTTCGAGTAGCCCATTACAGCGTCGACGCGGCGCGCCATGAGCGCAGGCACCTGCGTGAAACCAATGGATTGCACCTTGATATCGGAGAGCGAGAGGTGCGCGCTATACAACAGTGCCAGCAGGCCCGTATAGGTCGAGCCATAGGCGCCCGGGACGCCCACGGTATGCCCCTTTAGATCGGCCAGCGACTTGATAGGCGAATCGGCAGGCACGATCAGGCTGACCGGGTACTTCTGGAAGATAGTGGCAACGTCAACTACCTTCGCCCCCTTATCGCGCGCGGTAAGCATCTCATCGCCGCCGGCGAAGACAAAGTTGCTCTTCCCCGCCACCAGCGAGCCGATCAGGTCGGGCACTATGCCATGTATGAAGGTGACGTTCAGACCCGCCGCCGTGTAGTAGCCCTTGCTTTTCGCGACATAAAACGGCGCGAACTGTACATCAGGAATGTAGCCCAGACCGATAGAGACGTTCTTCAGCTTTGCCGTTGAGGAGGACGCCCCACTTGTTGTTGTGGCAGCGCCACCACTGCCGCAGGCCGCGAGCAAAAGGGCCAGCGTTATGAGTAGAGACAGAGCGGGCAATATGATAGATGAACGATGACGTGTAGACATCGATGTATCTCTCCATGTGAAATGAATGTGATGCATGTCCCTTAATAGATGGCCGCCGCCAGCTTCACGAGCAGCCAGGTCGAGCCGTAATAGAGCGCCGCTAATGCCGCCAGCACGACGAGCGTGGCATACATGAATGGCGTATTGTACTGATTCTTCGCTATCAGTATCAGAGCGCCCAGCCCCTGATCGCCCCCCGCGACAAACTCCGCGACCAGCGCCCCTACTATAGAGAGGGTAAAGCCGGAGCGGATGGCGGCAAGAATGGATGGTAAGGCGAGGGGAAACTCGATGTAGGATAGCAGCGACCAGCCGGAAGCGCCCTCGACTCGTGCCGCGTCTGTAAACTGTGGATCAATGGTCTGGATACCCAGGATGGTGTTAATTACCATCGGGAAGAGCACCACCAGCGCGCAGACGAGCATGTTGGGCAGCCAGCCATAGCCCAGCCAGAGCACCAGAACAGGCGCGATTACGATGGCAGGGATTGCCTGGCCCGCCGCCAGATAGGGCTGGATGGTGCTGGCTAGCAGGCGTGACTTCGCCACACCGTAGCCCAGCGGCAGCGCGACGGCCAGAGCGAGCAGAAAGCCCAGCACACTTTCCTGCACTGTCACCAGCGTGTTGCTCAGGTACATGCCAGAGCCGAGGCCATTGAGTAAGCTGGAAAGGACATCGGCGGGAGCGGGCAAGATGAGGACATTCACTTTTCCTGACGCACCGAGCGCATACCAGCCCACAAGGAGCAGCAAACCCAGTACGATAGGAGGAATGGCGTTAAGTAGCCGCCCCTGCGCTCTTAAGCGAGCGGCCCGCTCATCATGCGCGCGCCCGCTTACTGTGCGTATGACGCCCGGTTCCTGTTCCGGCGCATACGCCTGTATCTCCTCCAGAGATACCAGTTCTGAAGTAGAGGTTGTGACACTCATAGACTTCCCTCGATAGCCAGTACGACGAACATCTCTATCAAGACAGAGATGCGCCAATTCAACTGACCTGGGGGAGCACTTGAGGGAGATGAACGAAGACCATTGTGAGTAGCACGCTCAATAGAGACTACCCACCTGCTGCTTACGTCGCTGTAGAGGGACGGCGAGGCTGTCCCCGTCGTACACGCAGGCTCTCATGGTCCACATATAAACCTTCTCCCATCCGGACTATACCGTCGGCTTCGGACTCGCACCGAAATCAGTCCGTCGCCAGCGTGGAGCCAGCGACAGAGTTGCGGGCTTGGCATGGATACCGTATACGCCGGTACCGCTACCTTACCGCCGGTCGGGAATTGCACCCTGCCCCGAAGGTCTCTATAAAGAGTATGCCACAAAACAAGGGGCAGCGCAAGGGGCGCGCCGGTTAGCGATGTTCGACGCGATGAAACTCCTCGGCGTATGCCACACCGTGCCTCTTGCCAGTTTCGGCATCAATGGAGCGCAGCCGCTGCTCCAGTTCGTTGATGTGGTCGCCGACCTGGCTGCTATGGGCACGCAGCGCCGCCATTTTTATGTCCATCGTCGTACTGATATCGACAGCATAATTCGCTACCGGCGCCCCCATAATGTAGATCTCCGAAATTTTGTGCGGCTTCAGCCCCTCATGCATCAGCAGTTCGGGAAAATCCCACGGATTCTGCGAGGCGGGGTAGATGGCGTCCAGCGCGGCGCGCCCCGCCGCGCGGTGGTCGGGGTGATAGCGGCGAATATTCAGCGCTGGCGTCCAGGAATAATCAGGAGACTGGCAGATGACACGGCCGGGACGGTAGCGGCGCAGCAGGCGCACGAGATCACGGCGCAGCTCTAACGTCGGCTGCAATTGCCCATCGGGATAGTCGAGAAAGACCACGCCTTTCAGGCCGAGCACCTCACCGGAAGCCTGCTGCTCTTTCTTGCGCGTCTCGACTACCTGCTGGCGCGCCGCCGGCCCTACATCGGTAGCATCATCGGAGCCACCTCCTCCGCAGTCGGTACAAATGACGTAGTAGACATCCCAGCCCTCACGAGTCCACAGTGCTGCCGTGCCGGAGCAGCCAAATTCGGCATCATCGGCGTGGGCGCATATCACCATGGCAACCTTATTCTCTTCCTGTTCGCTCACGAATATTTTCCCTTTCTAAAAACGAGAGAAACTATGCGTCGTCTTTTTCCACCAGCACCAGCAGCAGACCCCCTAGCATCGCCAGGTTCTTGAAAAATTGCGTCTGCTGGCCGGCGCGCGTCACGGGATCTCGCTCCTCCCAGAAGCGATGCCCTACCCAGGTGGTCGGTATTAATGATCCTATGAGTGTAAGCGCTGCCAGCTTCGGTGCGATATCCAGGGCAAGCGCTGATCCAGCGATTACCATGATCGTCGCGTTGAGGATCGTCGCCTCGCGTGGCTTCGGTATACCAACCTTTTCAACTCTCTGCACGCGCCCACCCGGCTCCCTCAAAACGTTTGCGCCGCCAGTGATAAACATCGCCCCTAGCAGCATGTGAGCAAGAGATTTTATCATACTCATCATCCCCCTGTAATGTAATGTCAGCGACAGTCTCCTGAACCTGTTTATTGTGTTCAGGCCGCTCTCTTTCAGCCTATCACGCTACTCCCCGCGATGGCAAGAAGCCTCCCATCAGCGAGCACTTGATGTTCTGGA
>DATGLE010000207.1:0-40334 GCA_035294325.1 Ktedonobacteraceae bacterium
GCGATTTCGTGCAAGATCGCCTGGATCGCTTTGTCGGGCGAGGGGCGGAACTGTCGATCATCCGGCAGCATATTGAGGAGCGGAGAGCGCGCGGCGGCTATGTGATTATCACCGGCGATGTCGGGCAAGGAAAGAGCAGCATCATCGCCAAAATGATTCAGGACCAGAGTAGAGAGGACACAGCATATCACTTCATCCAACGCGACCCGGGTCCTGGATACCAGTTCAGCCTCTTGCGCAGCCTCATGGCGCGTCTCGTTCTCAAATATGATCTTCCTGAGTATTATGTCACGGGTGAAAGCTATCCAATTCTACGCGATCTATTTGCCAGACTGTTAGCCGATATCTCCCGTGAAGGGAAACGCGAAGTTATCTATATTGACGGACTTGATCTCCTTGAATCGGATACGCCAGGCGGACGTGATTTCAGCTTCCTGCCATCCCGGCTTCCACCTGGCATCGTCATCGTCCTGGGGACACGCCCAAACGAAACGTTGCGACAGGTACAGAACCGCATAGGACCGCAAGCTCCCTATCTATTACTCGGCCTGAGCCGTGAGGATTTTGCTCTCCTGCTGCATCGCCATAAAGTGTCTCTACCCGTTGCGTTGATCGATAGCCTGTACGGGCGGCTGACCAATAACCCCCTGTATCTCGATCTGGTAGCGCAGGAATTGCGGGCGAGTAGAGGACTGGAAATAGAGGAACTGATCGCTAGAGTGGCAAGTGACCCGGACGCCATTTTTACCATCACCTTCTCGCGTATGCAGCGCTTGCCCGACTGGTACGATATTATCCGGCCTATTCTGGGTGCCCTGCTCGTCACGCAAGAGCCACTCACAGCTCAGCAGATCGGGCATATCTTTGGGAAAGAAAGCGCCCGTATCAGGACGGGTATTACGCGTCTCGGTGGCTTATTGAGCCAGGCCGGCCAGCGGAGATATACTCTTTTTCATCCCAAGCTGAAAGATTATCTCCAGCCCGATGAGCCAGAGAGTGATATTCAATTCGACGCTGAAGGGGTAGAGGAGCTGCACAAGCAATTCGTGCAGTGGTGCGAACAGGGAACGATACAGCAACTCTGGGAAGCACTTCCCAACCCTTCACCACGCGATGATTACCGTGAGTATGCTCGGAGACATTATATTACTCACCTGTATGCCGCTCGACACTATGAGCAGCTCTTTGCCGTCCTGAATGCTGGAGACTACGAACGGGGCAAACTGCGCTTTGATCCGAGCACGCGCGCGAGTGCAGCAGATCTCATGCTGGGCTGCCAGGCTGCGGCCAGCGCAGTCACAACGCTGGCGGAAGGGGAAGGGCGCCTCGCGCACCTGTGGCGCTACACCCTGCTCAGAACCAGCCTGACCACGCGCGCCGACGCCTATCCTGTTGAGGCTTTCCAGGCATTGCTGGCGCTGAGGAGAGCGCGCGAGGCGCAGGATCTTGCGGAATTGCTGACGCAGCCGGCAAAGAAGCTGGCAGTTCTCACCATTCTGGCGGAATATCTCTTATGTCAACCTGAACAGGAGATTGAAGGCATACAGCTCTATTCCAGAGTTTACGAGATTGCCCTATCACTTGAGGACAGAGCCGTGCAGACAGGAGCATTGAGCGATCTGGCGCAAGCGCTTATTCATGCAGGATATCTGGATCGCGCGCAGTCCGTCGCAGTCTCGATAGCCGATAGCGATAAATGGGCAGAGGCGCTCAATGCTCTCTGCGCTGCCTATGGCGAGCGGAACGACTGGAAGCAGGCTGAGGACGTTGCTCACGAGATACCTGTAGGTGAAGGGCGTGTCAGAGCCTTGAGTGATCTGGCGGCAAGGCTGGAGCTTGTTCATGAAAAAGAAAAAGCCGGGGCGCTCTGGCACGAGGCAAGTGCGATCATACCCACCGTAGCAGATGGCAGCCAGCGGGATAGAGCTAGCTATCACCTGGCTCTCTCTTTCATCCGGGCGAAAGAATGTGAGAGAGCCGAAGCAGTGGTGAATTCTATCGATACTAATGCTGAGAAGATCGACGCATTGTGCCAACTTGCCCTATCCTTCACACAGGAAGGGTTAGTAGCACGAGCAGAGAAAGCCTGGCAAGAGGCATGGATGTTGATAAGGGAAGCAGAGGAGCGCGATAAAGCCTACGTCGTCTATGCCATCAGACGGGCACAGGCCGGATTCCATAATGAGGCAGAAACTATCGCCAAAGGGAGAATCAGGGAACCCGTAGAGAAGATCGCTGTATTCAGCAGTCTGGCCTCCGATCTGGTGAGAAAGGGCCTGTGGGATTATAGCCAGCATATCATCGGCCTGATAGCGGAACAATACAACTTCACCGATGTTGCTCCCTCAATGCTGGATACCATTCTCATACGCTTATCTAGCGAACTGGCCCACTATGAGCAGTGGGCGCAGGCGCAGGAAACTGCACACGCCATTCCGGGGAGAGAGGCACGATGTAGGGCGTTGATGGGAGTCGTGAGCGAATTGGCGCGAGCCGGGCAAAGTGTGATGGCTCAGGACACCTGGAAAGAAGCTCTGGCTTTGTGTATGGCGCAAACAGACGCGGTTCAGTCCAGTGTAGCGGGTATCCTGGTTTCGGTACTGGTAGATGCCGGCCAGGTCGAGCGGGCACAGCAAGTCATTGCAACGCTGCCAGATAAACAAACGAGCGAAAGCGTTATCAAGGAAATGGCAATAGCGTTGGCACGTGCCGGGAGAATAGCAGAGGCCCACGAAATCGCGAATACAACGATTAATCCACAAAGCAAAGCGAGCATTCAGGAAAGCATCGCTTTGGCGCAGATGAATGCCGGGCAATTTGAGCAGGCGACAGCTACCGCAGGCTCTATCAGCGAGAGATGGCGCCTGGATGTATTGAGCAAGCTGGTAACAATCTGCTGCGACCGGCAGCAATGGGATCACGCGGAGCAAATAGCTCACCAGATCTCGCCCGACGCAGTGCAGGCCGGTATACTGAAACAAATTGCCATAGAGCTTGGACGGGCCGGGGAGGAAGCCAGAGCCGATGCGATTGCTCGCTCTATCGGGAACGATTTTGTCAGGGCAGAAGCCTTTTGTGAGCTTGCCATTATTCTTGAGCGCAGGGGAAACATCAAGGATGCTCAGCGTCTGATACGCAATATCAAAAACCCACGTCTACAAAAAAAGGCTCTCTGTGCTAGCTCGCTGCAAGGACTGTTTGGCGCAACAGTAGCAGAGTCTATCGCGTTCGATATCGATCCCAGCAAGGAGCGTGATGAAGCGCTGTGCGATGTTGCTGCTGCTTATGGCCGTGAGCATTCATGGGATAAAGCGGAAAGAATAGCGGGAGAGATCGATGATTCCCAGACGCGAGATGAGGCATGGGGAGCTATAGCCAGTGAGCGCGCCAGAGCCGGGCAGTGGACAGAAGCTTGCACTGCTTTCGATAGAATACAAAAGGCCAGCCAGCGCATAGCCGTTTTACAAGACTGGGGAATACTACTTGCTGATCCAACAAATAAAGAATTCAGAGAGCAAATAGCGCAGCACCTCGACAAAATGAGCGAGAAAGCGAGTCTGCTGATAAGCGTAGCGACTGCCCTGGCACAAGCAGGTCGGTATCTTGAGCAAATACACCTTGTTCAACAAGCCTGGTTGCAGACCCGCACAAAAGAGGATTGTCAGTATCTTTTTGCGATGGTCAAAGGGCTATTGCTGCACAATCCCGAATTGTGTACCGATTTTTATGATTCCTTTGCATGGGTAGAGACGTTCGTGAGCTAATAATTGAGAATACAGATAGAGAGAGCAGTGCAACGGATCGCATCCGCTGCACTGCCTTAGATTTCTCGTAGCACTAACTATCCTTGTTAGGGGCTTGTCAATAAGATTACAAGCCGCCTATGCCTGCTCCTCCTTACGCTCAATAGCGATATGCATGCCTTCGAGCTGATGAGCCAGGTGAGGATGGTCGGCATAGAACACAAGCAACGCTTGAAGATCTCCCTGGAAAGTGAATTGCTGACCGTCCCTGCTTGTGATGTGGAGGACGGTGTTCGTGCTTTGTGACTTTGGCTGCTCTACTTGCTGGTCTTCTCGCATGATCTATTTCCTTTCAATACATTGCCATTTTTACGTCTAAGGAACGCGGCCACACCTGGCCTTTGTAGAGGGCTGCAAACGCCACATTCTCATCCAGCTTCTGAGGAGGCTGGATGCCGTTCCCGGAGCCACTGGTTGCACGTCACTCGGTGGACGTGCGCCTGCTTTGCCAGGGCGCGACCAGAGATGCGCTGACCAGCAGCTTGCAACTCCTGGTAGGCGCGTGACAGTCTGGCCTCCTGCGACTCTTCATCGGCAGCGTCGGTTTCTTGTTCGGTCCTGGTGGCAGGACTGGCTGCGCTCGCTGCTGTGGTTGATACCAGCAAGGGAAGCTCCTGCGCTCCTGTCTCCTCTGTCACTGTTGTCGCGCCCCGCTGAGTCAGCGCCTGGGCGAGTTGCGTCAGCGCTTCAGGTGAAAGGTACAGGGAGAGTATCCTTGCTACGTCGTTCGCTGAGGCGTCCTGGTTCGCAACAACCGTGTTATTGGGTGCTGTCGCCTGGGGAGAGGCAGCAGAGCAGGGCTGTGCTTCCGGTTGGTAGAGTTCCTTGAAGGAGACATCTTTGAGCCGGCTCATCATCACAAAACCAACCACGGCCACGGCTCGCAGCGTGGTCAGGATTTTCACGTCCAGCCCCACCTGGCTCATCGCGCCAGAGATCGAGAGGTGTAAGGCATGGCTGAAGGTATCGACGTTGGTGATCGTGCCGGCTACGATAGCCAGCAGGAGCGTCAGCAGGCCGTACAGGATGGCTTTGAGCCAATCGCGCTGCTTGATACAGTGAAAAATGGCATAGAAAGTAATGCCCAGGCTGCTATCGATAGCCAGCGCCTGCGCCCAGGCCCAGGCGTAGGCCAGGCTCGTGTTCTTTCCCATCACGTTGCCGTCGGTCAGGAAGTTGGCGGTGCTCACGACCAGGCCGGCAGCCAGCAGCAGTTCGGAGGTCTTGGCCGTGAAGGTAAAGAGAAATTTGATGCACTCCTCGTACCAGTGGAGGGTAGCGAAGGCGTGCAGGCTCTTCTTACTCAGGTTCATGGTGTGCTCACTTTTCTATCGGAACCATGTGGATCGGTCAGAGTTATCCGAGCTTGTACCACAGGGCGAACATCTTCTCGTATTCAGATGGAAGCTATGCGATGGATGAGGGAGAAGCCTGCATGCTCCGCACGAAAACCCTATGGAGCACGCAGGCTTTCCAGGAGCTACTTCGCCGCCTGCTCTTGCGCTTCACGTGCCTCGATCCATTTCTGGAGGGAGGCGGCGGAGACGCGGATGGCGCGACCAAAATGAATGGTTGGCAATCCTGCGGTGGCGATGAGCTTGTAGATCTCGGCACGGCAGAGTCCCAGGCTCTGAGCGACCTGGGGGATGGTCAACAGCAAGGGCTGTGATCCTCCGTCAGTGCGCTGTTCCATACAATGCTCCTCCTTACGTATAACAAGAACGACACCCGATAGAGAGCAAGAGGTCCGATAGACGGATACAGCTCTCCAACGGGTATAAGTGTACCTGTCTGATTGCACGAGAGGAAAGGCAAGTGTGCTCGTCTTTTCGCGATACTTTCGGTTGACAATAGCTTCCCTGCATCGTCAATAAGTATGAGAGGGGGACCTCTATTGCGAGATTATTGGATAGACTCGCTGCTGCCGTGGCTTGAAAATGTAGCAACGCATGTAGCAACACCCAAAGGCTACCATACGTTCCGATTATCCCTGATAGATAATCCAGGGAGATTTTGAGCGTGATATGGACAGTGGTATACACCTGTAAGTAACGTCTGCCGTATCTGCCCCTTGGCATTTTTTGGTGCGAGGCTTCTCTATCTCCTGACTTCCCTGTTTCCCGGTGGACAGCGCAGCGTCCATGACCTGCTCTCTGGCATCTGTACCACTCGTATCATAGTGAGACGCCCTGAGAAAATACCTGCCTGATGGAGTGGTAATGAATGATTAGCGCCAATCTGCCAGAGGAAAAAGGAAATGGGCGGACAACGTTGTCCGCCCATTTCCTTAACTAACGAAAGAGCCAGTTGCGGAGAAGGAGCCTGTTTTACTTACTAGCAGCGACAAAGCCTGTCATATAGGCAGGAGTTGCGGTCTTCCTTAGAGAGGAACTGAGAACTTCCTTCTCCAACAACGCTGCGCGCCTTACTCGATGGCCGCAATACGCTCTCCCAATGGCAGCCTGAAGAACGCCCGGCGAGTCTCCGAGCCGAGGATACTGGCAATCGCCGCGATCCAGCTAAACAGCCCACAGGCAACTGCCACCCAACCTCCCGCTATCACCAGGGGTCTTGCAGCGGTAAGGAAGCCGATGGTTAGCAGCAGGTAGGCCACAAAGAGCAGGGCCATCATGATTACTAACGAGGCGTTCGTCCTCAGCGTCCCGAGCAATAACACACCCGAGAAAATCGTCCAGCAGAGGAAGAGCAGCCCCAGGAAACCGGTCAGCAGAGCAACGCCTGTCAGATTAAGCAGAATGCCGAAGCTCAGGATGAAGACCAGGCCCAGGGCAGTAATAAAACCGCCATACGAAGTGAAGATGGTCGCTGTCAGCATGGAGTTCTTGCGATACTCCCACATACCCGCCAGGACCATGATGATGCCAGCTATCAGTAACACCGCCCCGATAGGTATGTGCAGCCGTAGCGCGGCATACGGAACGATAAAGCCCGCATAGTAACAGCCGATAATAGCCGTAACAAACGCGAGAACGTTCAATCCCAGCGGCGCCGGGCTGGCAATCGGTGGAAATGCATTCTCTCGCGCGACTTCATGCGGTTCCGGTTGATTCGGTACTGTGTACTGTGCCATGACAACTTCTCCTTTTCTTCAATGACCGCAATCATTGCTGATTCATGTGCTTTGTCACTGTACTTCTATATATCAACACGTTTTTTTGGGTTAGAAAATGGTCAGAGCAAGTTTAAGAATTCCTGAGAAAGCTTTAGAGAAGGTTAAGCATACTCGTCCGCCGCTATGTACTACCATTTCCTGTTCAGAGAGAGAGCATGTTACATCTTTTCCCAACTCACGTTTAGGTAAACATAAGGTAATGAACTCAGCAGTGCCTGAAAAGCTGGCG
This sequence comes from Ktedonobacteraceae bacterium, assembly GCA_035294325.1. Lineage (GTDB taxonomy): Bacteria > Chloroflexota > Ktedonobacteria > Ktedonobacterales > Ktedonobacteraceae > DATGLE01. The sequence continues at coordinate 7,166 of DATGLE010000207.1, forward strand.
CGACTCACCCACGCGGGAGAGTCGCCTTTGTCTTATCAGGGCAGCTACATTCATATCCTGGAATTATTACCATTCGTACAATTCTGGTAATAGTATTCAGTCAAGGTTGAGGAGAGAAGGTGATGCAGGGACCTCCCCGCACCCTGCCAGGGGCTGGCGCCCCTGGACCCCGCCTCAATAGAAAGAACTTGTCATGGCGGACACTGTATCAGAGACGATCCTGCTTTCCCCAGAAAGCATGCAGGTTGAACCCGACCTCCTTGAGGACAAAGACCTTCGCGGAACGACGTATAGCGCCCCCATTACTCTCAAGAGCGGAGACGCTTTTCTGGTAGCTGATGTATGCGCTGATTTTGCGGCAGCAAGCCGGGAGATGGGCCTCTTCTGGCGTGGCACCCGTTTCCTTCGCGCATGCAATCTTACATTGGAAGAACGGCCGCTGCTGATGCTCTCCCATCATGTCGCCGAGATGGGCAACGCCTGCCAGGTGGACCTGACCAACTATGCCTTTACAGCGGATCACGATGCCTTCGTGGAACAGGGGGTTATCCATGTCAGCCGCCATCTGGAGTTACATCCAGAGGCGTTAGTGCAGGTCATTACCGTGACCAGTTTCTACACGGTTCCCGTCCCGTTGACGCTGCGCCTCAAGATAGGCGCCGACTTCCGCGATATCTTCGAGGTGCGGGGTACGATGCGAGCGAAGCGGGGCATGCTGCGGCCTCCTACCCTGGCCGATAACACGTTCACTTTTAGCTATCAGGGGCTGGATGACGTGACGCGAGAAACACGGCTCACGCTCTCCCCGCCAGCTGACCATGTGCGCGCTGACAGCCTGTCCTGGAACCTTCAGCTTAAACGCCATCACCCCGTAGAGCTGCGCATTACTGTGTGCATGAACGAGTCGCACGCGCCGCAGCCGGCATTAGCCGTGGAAAACATGGGGGCACGCGCACAGCACGATCCGACACACCCCGAACTGCGTACCAGCGATCCCCTCTTCAACCAGTTATTGCAGCGCGGTATGAACGACATCGTAATGCTGAGCACGACGACGCCATACGGGCAATTTCCCTACGCGGGTATCCCCTGGTTCTGCTGCCCCTTCGGACGCGATGGCCTGATCGCGAGCCTGCAATTTTTGCCCTGGTTTCCGCAGGTGGCGCGCGGCACGCTGGCATTCCTGGCAGCGCACCAGGGCACAAAGGTCGAGCCGTTTACAGACGAGGAGCCGGGCAGGATGCTGCATGAGATGAGAATGGGCGAGATGGCGAACTGCCGCGAGGTTCCCTACGTCCCCTATTACGGCAGCATCGATGTCACGCCGCTTTTCCTCATTACGCTCGCCGAGTACATACGTTGGAGCAACGACCTGCCATTCCTGGCGCAGCACTGGCCGCATGCACTGGCCGCCGCGCGCTGGCTGACAGATTATGGAGACCGCGACGGCGACGGTTTCATTGAGTATCACAAAACCTCCGACAAGGGCCTGGTTAATCAGGGATGGAAAGATGCCTGGGATTCCATCTCGCACAGCGATGGCCGGCTCGCCACGCCGCCCGTCGCTCTATGTGAGGTACAGGGCTATGCTTACGCTGCTTATCACGCCATAAGTTATCTCGCCGAACGCCTGGGCAAGACGCAGGAGGTACAGGCATGGGCAGGACGCGCCGAGGCTCTACGCGAGCAATTCCTGCGTACATTCTGGTGGGAAGATGAGCAGGTCTTTTACCTGGCGTTGAATGGCGCGAAGGAGCCATGCGATGTGGTATCATCCAACGCGGGGCAATGCCTCTGGAGCGGGATTGTACCGGAGGAGAAGGCGCGACTGGTCATCGCGCGGCTGATGCGCGAGGATATGTTCAGCGGTTGGGGCATACGCACGCTCTCAGCGCATGCGCAGCGCTACAATCCCATGAGCTACCATAACGGTTCTGTCTGGCCGCACGATACAGCAATGGTGGGAGCAGGCTTCGCACGCTACGGCGGCAAAGCCGAGGCCGGAACGCTTTTGCGAGGGATGTACCTGGCGAGCCTTCATTTTGAAAGGGCGCGCCTGCCGGAGTTACACTGCGGCTTCGCCCAGAGGCCGGGCTATGGTCCCACGCGCTACCCGGTTGCCTGCTCACCGCAGGCGTGGGCGGCGGGAGCGCCCTTCATGCTGGTGAATTCTCTGCTCGGTTTCGAGCCGGATGCGGAGCGCGGCCATCTCACATTACGGAATCCCACTCTCCCGGACTGGCTGCAACATCTGGAACTGAGCGGCCTGTACGTGGGCGGCCGGCATGTGCATCTGCGCTTCACGCGTGCCGGCAGCCAGACCAGGGTGGTCGCAGGCGCTGATAACGAGGTAAGCCTGTTTCAATCCCTGACGGGCTGCCTGTGACATCCAGACACGATGTAACCTGAGCATCAGGAAGCCGTGCAGGCTTCCTGACGCTCAGGTTACATTGACTACTACTCCCTTAGGGAGAGGCTCGGTGGCCGGCTGAGGGTGAGGAGGAGACGAGAGATCGAGCAGTTCGTTAATATCATCTATCTGCTGCTTCATCCACAGGTTAAGGTCGCTGCGCTCGACAGCCTGGCGGGCGAGCGTCGCCTTTACGTGCCTCTCCTCCGGCGAGAGGTTAAGTGCCTTGTAGAGCGCCTGCGCCGTCTCCATAACATCGGTAGGGGAGGTCGGTATCGATCCCTTCGCCAGTTGTTGAAACGCTCCGGCGGTGCGCGAAAGTACCAGTACGCCGTCGCGCTGATTGACGACAGGCCCCTCTTTTGCGACCAGATTCATGCCGTCGATGATCGGATTCACCAGCAGGACATCATAGAACTGCATAGCGGCCAGCGCGCGCGTCCGATCATTTTCGTAGAAGGTGTGGATCGGCGTCCAATCCTGGCTGCCATATTGCCTGTTGATACGCTCAATGGTGGCAAAAACCTCCTCGGCTGTCTTGCGATACCGGGGCAAGCTCTGGCGTGAAGGAACAAGGAAGGCCAGGAAGGTAACTTTGCCGTGCAGTTCGGGATGTCTTTCGAGAATAAACTCATACGCTTGAAAGCCGCGCAGGATATTCTTGGTAGGTTCCAGGCGGTCAACGCGCATAATCGTATGCTCGCGCAGCAGCGGTTTGATCTGTTCGGCAGCGCGCCTGCCGGCAGCGCTATTTACCACGCGGCGCTCCTGCGTCACCGAAATGGAGATGGGATAGGAACGCGCCTGCGTGTGATGGTCCTGCCACCAGAGCGCGCCCTCCTCGAAATCAACGACAGCGCCATCCAGCATCGTGCGCGCACCGTCAAGGAAATTACGGGCATCGCGCTCGGTCTGAAAGCCAATGATATCATTGCCCACCAGTCCACTATAGATATCCTGGACAATGTTGGTGGGCAAAAAGTGCCAGCAGCGTACATCGGGCCAGGGAATATGGATGAACTGCTGCATGATGATATCTGGATGGCGTTTGCGAATCATCGACGCAGCCAGGTAAAGGTGATAGTCTTGCAGCATCACTACGGCGCGGCCCATCTCGCGCTCGATCTCAGTATTGACAGCATCCGCGATAGCCTGATTCGCCAGGTAATAGCCATTGCTCCAGGCGTCCTGTAATGTTCGTGTAGAGGTCTGTTCATGGTCGTACATGTAATGTTGTAGAAACCAGAGCACCTCATTACTAATCCTATCGTAATACTTGCGATAGGTAGCTTTAGGGATGGCAACGTAGTGCAGCTTCATACGCTGACCGCGAATCGGCGACTCCATTAATCCGCCGTGAGCCTGTGCATTGCTGGCGGCTTTGCGGTCCCCCTCGGTCATCGTCATTGCTACCCACGTTACATCCATGCTATTGCCTGCATCGATGAGGGCAGTCACCATACCCCCGGATCCGCGCCGCGCCTTGAGCGCGTTACCCCGGCTCAGTTGAAACTCCACAGGACCGCGATTAGAGGCGATGATGAGGCGACTGGCATGCATCAACTGCGGAGGATGAGTGTCCATCTTCATCCGCGTGGGCATGAGTTTATCCTTTCTAACAGGTGCTTACTGTTCTTGCCTTGTGACTGTGCTCTCTAGAGACTCGGGATGGCCTGGAAATGTATGAGCCATCGCTTCACGAAGAAGGCACCTGATACAGTCTGACTTACGAACACACCTGATCGTATACGACGGCGTTGCGCAAGGCACCATGTGTAATGTTACCATACACCGGCATAAAATTACCAGGAATCCGCAAATGATAGGATGTCCGTCTCGCTTTGCGGCCCGCCGAAGCGGGCATTCATCCCCTCTTCTCTACAGACACATTTTCTCCTTTCTGTTCAATTAACTCATCCTCGCACCTGCCACGCAGCGGCCCATCGGAGCGTGCAAGAAGGCTGAACATCAGGCATTCTCTATGGAATCGAGAGCGTTAGCTTGACGGCTATCCTAAGATTAGGAGCAGGACACCATATCCGTACCTTAACTAAACTAACCCCATGTGCATGTTGTTGTGCGCCTGCGGCGCATCCAGGAGAAGGAGTGTCTGTGGGCTGCGTGCCGCAGGCATGCAGCCCACAGACACTCCTTCTCCTCGCGAGCCGCGCAGCGGTGAGCTGTCATGAAACTTGCACATCGCGTTAATTATAAATACGCGTTTCCTGTACTCATGAGTAAACGAAACAGAGAGGTCACTATGATGACACGTATTGATGGGCGCACCGCAGCGCAATTACGGCCTGTGCGCCTCACCGTCGATTTTCTGGACTACGCCGAGGGATCGGCGCTGATCGAAGCCGGGGCAACGCGCGTGCTATGCGCGGCCAGCGTGGAGGAGAAAGTGCCGCCGTTTCTGGAAGGCAAAGGGGAGGGCTGGGTGACAGCAGAATACAGCATGCTGCCACGTGCAACGCTTACGCGCAGTCCGCGCGAGCGCGATGGCAGGGTGAGCGGACGCACGCAGGAGATCCAGCGTTTGATAGGGCGCTCGCTGCGCGCCGCCGTGGATATGCAGGCGTTGGGCGCGCGCACCATCACCCTCGACTGCGATGTCTTGCAGGCCGACGGCGGCACACGCACCGCAGCGATTACGGGGGCTTACGTTGCCCTGCACCGCGCCTGCTCGCTGCTGGTGAAGCGCGGCGTCCTTCCTGTCCATCCGCTGCGCACGGCTGTCGCGGCGGTCAGCGTAGGCGTTGTAGGGGGAGATCTGCTGCTCGACCTCTGTTACGCGGAGGATTCGCGCGCCGATGTTGATTTTAACGTCGTCATGACGGCTGAACACGAGTTTATCGAGGTGCAGGGCACCGGCGAAAAAAGCGTTTTTGGTCGCACGGCGATGAATAATCTGATCGCCCTCGCCGAAATGGGCATTAGCGAGTTGCTGGAGATCCAGCGCCGCTATATCTAAGCATGTATCTGTTCCTCAGCTTCCTTCCGTTCTGGCCGGGCATTCGCGCGGCTGCGCCGCGCCAGGAATAGATAGTGTGGTGTAGAAAAATGCACGAAGCGCATTTTCCACGCCATACTATCTATCAAGCGAGCGCCGCAGGCGCGAGCAAGCGCAAGGAAAACAGGGGCAGCGGTACTATGGTACCCCTCCGCTCCACTTTCTTACCGCTGCACGTCTTAGTAAATGATAAAATCGACATAACCCATAACTACCGGTTGGCGCAACAAAACTTGCCGATCACCGGGGCAGATGCTAGAATCGCTTTGCGAGAAGCGGACCGGAATCGCCCCGCAAGCAGTGAAACAGTAACATTCTGCCCGAGCAGCGACAGAGTTGAGAGGAGTGCACATTGGAAGAGACGACTGGCAGGAAATGGTTCTGGCGCATTCTGGATTTCATCAATCCACTTCGCGATCCGAGCCTGACCGTAGCCGCCGTACTGACCTTCATCGAGGAAGCGGGGCAGCATGACGCCTGGTACTGGATCGTTATCATTGCGCTTGTCAACTGGCTGGCCGTGCGCGGCGTGGTCTGGCTTGTCGTCAACTTTACTTTTGCCTCTACTTTTATCGCGCGCCGCGTCTGGTGGGCGATCAAGCATCCGCGCCTGGCATGGCGCATTCTGGATGCCGTCGGGCACGAAGAAATCGTAATCGGCGGGCTGCCATCTATCTCCGACGGTATTTTGCTACAAGATGGGACCGCAATTATGAGTCCGACGCTGGGCACGAGCGGCATTCAGGTGATTGGCGAACTCCCGGCAGGTACAGAGCTGCCCGTGCTGGGCATGCCCAACGGGCAGGTGACAGCGGACCTTTCGGCGCTGGCAAATACAGGATTTTTCCCCGGTATCAGCAATCTCAATACAGGCATTTATTCCAACGCTTTTACGAATCAGGCGGCATCGGGCTATCAGCAGATGGGGAACAACGATTTTGTCAGTTCACAGAGCACCGATAGCCTCCCGCAGAGCTTCCCACAGCGCCCCTCACAGGAAGAAGAGCATCTGCGCCAGCAACTCGCCTCGTACATGCGCCTCCTGGAAGACTGGATACAGTTCACCGAGGAGAAGTGGCGCACTGTCAGCGACAGCCAGCTTGGCTGGAAGCCGCTGCGCGGGAGGTGGGGAAGCTGGGAGGATATCTTCCAGGATGTCTATGCCGCGAAAACGTCGGATCCGATGGCCGAGGCCGCGCTTTCATCAGGCGAGGCAACCGCCAGGCGCTTCGAGACCGCGAAGGACAAAGGCTCCGCCGCCTCGGCAGTCGCGTGTTTTATGCGCGACATGATGACATTACGCCGGGGACTGGAAATGATGGAGCAGGCGGCCGGGCGTGGACCCGCCACATCAGATATACAGCCGGTAGTGCCACCGTCTAATAATCGCTTTGGGGGCAACAATAGTGGCCCCCTGCGCAATACTCCCTCCGGCAGCCTCTCGCCACGCAATACGCTCATCCGCCGGCCCGCGCAGATCTTCGTGGATGCTGACTCCGATAAATAGTCAAACTCACATGGTCATTTCGCCCTTGCCCAATCGCCGCTTGCGATGTACAATAGCTCCGCCAGCTTAAGAGGGTGTCTGATTTTCTCAACGTCCTCGCCCTTTCTGGCCGGGTGTTCGAGCGGCTCAGCCGCACCTGGTAGAGAGTATGCTGGTGTGGAAAAACGCGGAAGCGCGTTTTTCCACACCAGCATACTCTCTCTGGCGAGCGCCTGCGGTGCGAGCAAGCAACTGTGCCGGCAAATAAACACCCTCTAAAGAGTAAGTGGAGGATATACTGATGTCGAATAATACAAACGATTTGACCACTATCGAGGAGGTCACAGCCCGCGAAATCCTCGATTCGCGCGGCAACCCTACAATTCAGGTCGAAGTGATCCTGATGGGGGGCGCGAGCGGCGTCGCGGCGGTTCCCTCCGGGGCGTCAACGGGCGCTCACGAAGCGGTGGAGCTGCGCGATGGCGATAAAAGCCGCTACGGCGGCAAAGGCGTGCTCCAGGCAGTCAACAACGTGCGCCAGCTTATCAGCGAGGCGCTGGTTGGACTCAGTGCAACCGATCAGGCGATGCTCGATGAAGTCATGATCGAGCTGGATGGCACACCGAACAAGGCCAAGCTGGGCGCGAATGCAATTCTGGGCGTCTCACTGGCGGCGGCGAAGGCGGCGGCCCAGGCTCAGTACCAGCCGCTTTATCGTTATCTGGGCGGCGTCTCGGCACGCACTCTGCCGGTACCGATGATGAATATTTTGAATGGCGGCAAACATGCCGATAATTCAACCGATATGCAGGAGTATATGGTCCTGCCGGTGGGTGCCTCTTCGTTCCGCGAAGCGCTGCGCATGGGGGCCGAGGTCTATCAAGCTCTGAAGAAAGTGCTGCACAGCAGAAAGCTCAATACCAATGTCGGCGACGAAGGCGGCTTCGCTCCGTCGCTTGGCTCTAACCGCGAGGCGCTGGAGGTTATCGTCGCGGCCATCGAGACAGCCGGCTACAGGCCCGGCGTCGATATTTTTCTGGGGATGGACCCGGCGGCCAGCGAATTCTACGAAAATGGCAAATATGTGCTCGCGCGCGAGGGCCGCACGCTAACATCGCACGAGATGGTGGATCTCTATGAGCAGTGGATCGGCGAATATCCGATCATTACCCTGGAGGATGGGCTGGCCGAGGACGATTGGGAGGGCTGGAGCCACCTGCGCCAGCGACTCGGGGACCGCATACAACTGGTGGGCGATGACCTGTTCGTCACCAATACCGAGCGACTCCGGCGCGGCATCCGGGAGCGCTCGGCCAACTCTATTCTGATCAAGCTCAATCAGATCGGCACGCTGACCGAAACGCTGGACGCTATCGAAATGGCTAAGCGGGCCTCGTTCAGCGCCGTCGTCTCCCACCGCTCCGGCGAGACCGAGGATACGACTATCGCTGACCTGGTGGTAGCCACCAACGCCGGACAGATCAAGACCGGGGCGCCAGCCCGCAGCGAGCGCGTAGCAAAGTATAACCGCCTGCTGGTAATCGAAGATGAACTGGGCGAGGAAACGGCGCGCTACGCGGGTTTCAGCGCATTCTACAACGTGCCTGCCCTGTACGCGAAGGCGTAATTCACGCTATAGTATCTACAGGAAGGAAACGGGAGCACGGGGTATCCCCGAAAAACCTTTTTTCCTTTCCTGTTCCTGATGATAAAAGCAATAAAGGGTAAGTGCTTATGGCTAGCAATACATCGAGCGCTGTCGGCGGCCCGGTGCGCCGCACAGCCCACGTCATCCACTACAATCTCAGCTATCTCGTTCAGGGCGAGGAGCACGGCCCGGACGGCGCTATCGTCCTGCTCCATGATCTTCTGGCAGGCGCCTTCGCATGGGAAAACATCATGCCTCAACTGGCCGGATTGGGCCGTGCGGTATACGCCGTCGATATGCTCGGCTACGGCGAGTCCGAACATCCCTGGCCCGCCGATACTTCGACCTGGGGCCATGCCGATGCGCTGACCTTCCTTTTCCAGCAGCTCCATCTCACGAACGTGATCCTGGTCGGGCATGGACTGGGAGGAGGCGTGGCGCAGATCCTGGCGACGCGTCTCTATCGCGAGCAGGTCGCGGCGCTCGTGCTCATCGATACCATCTGCTATCTGCATTCCTTCGATGAGAACTGGCCGCTGCCCGACATGTCGAAGCTCCAGGATCTCGACGCACCCAAGCATGCAAAGCTTGAGGATGTCATACGCGACCTGCGCGCCACGCTGCCCAATGGGGTACAGAATACCAGAGGCTTCGCGGATGTGATCGATAAATATGTCGATCCCTGGAACAGTGAACTGGGCAAGGAAGTGCTTTTCCAGCACATTCGCCTGCTGGTGCCATACTATACCAACTCCGTAGCGTCCGACTTGCCGGTGGTGAAGAAGCCCATTCTGATTATCTGGGGCGAGAAGGATCAGCAGATGCCCATGAAGTACGCCGAGCGACTGCATCGCGAAATCCCGGGGTCGCAACTGGTGACGGTGCCGGGGGCCGGCCACCTGATCCTCTTCGATGCGCCCGATGCTGTTGCGCAAGCAGTGATTGATTTCGTCAAGAATGTATGAAGCGAGGGGTGTCGAACTGGCTGCGCGCAGTTCGACACCCCTCGCTTCTCTCTGACAAATGAGAGGCTCACGATGCCTTGCGCTCACGCCTGCCATCCTGTACGATGGGCGTGAGCGCCTCGCAGCAGCGGTTATATTCCTCGACTGCCAGCATGTAGGCGTTGTACATGCGCTCCAGCACTGGTATCGAGGCCCCCTGCTGCTCCGCCATTACCAGGTCATGCCATTTCTGCTGCATGCGCTTTTGCGCATGCTCAATCTCTGTAAAAGCCATAGCTCGTCTTTCTCAGGAAGCCTTATTGCTCTGCCTGTACTCCCTGTACTCGGCGGTGAGCTGCTGGATCAATCGCCTGGCGCCGAGATAGCTGATGGCGGTCACGTTCTCCGGCTCGGACTTGCCCAGATGTTCGCACAGCTTACGAATGCTGGCAAGCTGCTGCTCCGTGGCGCTGGCGTTCTCCGCGGTCCCATCCGGTGCGCCATTGCTATTCGCACCATTAGAGGCCGCGCCACTGGCATTATTGACGTTGCTCGATCCGTTGTTGGCGAAATCGACGGGGCTATCGACGATGCGATGCTCTTCATTAAGCTCTGGCGCGAATTGCGTGCCATAACCCAGAGCTGCTAATGCGCGGCCTATACTTCCGGTCTCGGCTTTCTCAAGAAAGTCGGCAAAAGAGGCGGCTTTCTCCATCTTGGTGCCGGTTGCTACGCCGCCCTTGCCATCCCTGACGGTGGCCTTGAAAATGGCTACACCCTTCGCCGTCTTCACGACCTTTTCGCTGCGCCGCTTCTCACTGTTCCAGACGAAAGCCTCTTCCTCAGCCTCTTTCTCCAGATCGAGATGCACTAACTCGGTCTCAATCGTCCCGTTGGGACACTCCTGGCGAAACCAGACTAACCTCCACTGGACAGGTAAGTATTCGGATGAACCCTGCCTGTTTTTTAACGATATCAGATGTTCTCTCGGGTTAAATGTATCGCTCATCGCTGACTTCTCCTGTTCTGGAGCCTATGAACGTGTCCTCTATCTAGAAATTTTGTTCTAATATTATAGAACAGCCCTGATATTCTGTCAAGTAACGGGCAATGAACTATTCTTTTCGAGCGAGGCAGAGGTGGAAATTTTAAGGTGAGCACCGCAGGTGCGAGCAAGTGTTGGGATAGGAATACCCGCTTGCCTGCTCTATGTTGTAATATAATATAAAGGGTTTCAGCCTCATAGTACTCAACGATTGAGTAGTGTGAAATACGCAGCAGAGACACAGGGGTAAGGTCAATGAATGCCACCAATATCTATCATGAGATCCAGGCATCGCTCCAGCGCGGCGAGCGTGTCGCTGTGGCGACGGTCATCAAAACGAATGGCGCCACGCCATGCGGAGTGGGCACCAAGATGGTGATTCGCGCCGACGGTACAACGCAGGGTACTTTCGGCGGCCCGCAGACCGACGCCAAAGTCGCGAAGGCGGCCATGCAGGCGATCCACGAGGGACAGACATATTCCACACACGTCCACCTGGATGCCGACCAGGGTGAGGCCGTCGGCAGTTGTGGAGCGACGCTTGAAGTCTTCTTCGAGGCGCTGCGCCCGGAGCCGCGCCTTATCATCGCTGGCGCGGGCTACGTGGCCCAGGCGTTAGCGCGGCTGGCTGCACGCCTCGATTTCCGCATCATCGTCATTGATGATCGCCGTGACCTTGCCGATCCACAGGCTTTCGGCGAGAAGGTAGACCTCAGCTTCGGCGATATCCCTGAGACTATTCGCGCGCTGGAGCCTGACGAGTCGAGCTGGATCGTGATCGTCACACGCGGGCACAATCTCGATAAGGAAGCGCTCAGGGCCGCTCTGGAGACGAACGCCGCCTATATCGGCATGATTGGCAGCCCTGGCAAGGTCAGGCAGATCTTCAAACACCTGCTCAATGAAGGAGTTCCGCGCGAACGCCTGGCGCAAGTGCATGCGCCTATCGGCCTGGACCTGGGCGCCGAGACGCCTGATGAGATCGCTCTCAGTATCGCCGCAGAGATCGTGATGACGCGCAAGGGAGGCAGCGGCGCACAGCTCAAGGATACGCAGAACCTCTTAGAAGAAGAGGCCCTGGTTTCGTAGAGGAAACATCATTATCTGGCGCCACGAATGTAACGGACCGTCACCGTCCCGACGATGCAGTAGATAATCGCCATCGCGAAGAGCAACTGGAAGCCGAGTACAGCCTGACCACGGCGCGTAAAGGCGTCGATCAATGGTCCGCCCAGCACGGGCGCGATGACCTGCGGCAGCGAGAGCGCGATGTTCCAGACGCCCATATCGCGAGCGTAGTCGCGGTGCGATGGCAGCACGTCGGCGACCAGCGCCCAATCTACGCTCGTGTAGCCTCCATAGCCCAGCCCGAAGATAGCCCCGGCGGCAAGCACAACTGGCAGCGAATGGGTAACGATAAAAATAACACCCACGCAGGCCATAAAGCCGCCGGCCAGATAGACCATGCGCTTGCGCCCGAAGCGGTCCGAGAGCCAGCCCGCCAGCAGAGCACTGAAGAAGCTGGTGATAGAGACAAGGATGACGAAACTGGTTGTCTGCTGCTCAGGATGCGGCGCGCCAACCACGTCGCGCATGTAATATTGCAGGAACGTCTGTATCGTATAGATCCCCAGCATCATTACCATACGTGTGATGAATACCCAGGCAAAATCGGGATCGCGGCGGGGATTGAAGTCGAAGAGGCGCAGCAGGCCAGAGGTCGCGATGATCTCCAATACTACCTGCTGCACGTCACCGCCAATTTGAATGCCCGCGATATGCAGCATATTCCATGCGCTCATAAGGCTCCAGGCGATCACTGCTGCCGCAATCGTACCCGCAACAGTAAGCATAAGCGAGCGCGTCAGCCACGCGGGACGGCGCCAGGGGCTTTCAACAGCGGGTTTTTTCACCTCCTGTTCGCGCTCGTGCGCGATGAGCTGCGCCGACAGGCCGGCGTTTTCACGCACGGCGATTATGGTGATGAGCATGAGCGCGAGCAGCACAACGATGATTGCGCCATAGGTAATCCACAGGCCATGCTGGTAGGCCGGCAGTGGTCTGGACGCATCGACAAAAAGGCCGGCGACGAGGACGCCGCCGATATTGCCGCCGATGAGCAGGAGGCCCATGATACCGGAGGTCAGGCCGCGCTGCTCAACTGGTACAAGATCGGGTAGCAGCGCGTGAAAGGGCGCCTGGGCCGCGTTGCTTGAGAACTGCACGACGATATAGCCAAGCATCAGCGCAACGATATCCCTGGCAGTCGCCATCCAGAGCAGCGCAGCCACGTTTACCAGCGTGCCGCATAAAATATAGGGACGGCGCCGTCCCCAGGTCGCCAGATTCCCCCGTGTGCGATCACTGAGCAGTCCAAAGAGCGGATTTGCAAAGAGCGCCACGAACGCGCCCGGCACCAGCACAAAGGCCAGCGCCTCACCCTCATGCAGCTCGCCAACCAGCTTGAAAACCTGACTCGGAAGGATGATAATACCAAGAGCAGACCAGTGAAAGTTGAGAGCAAACCAGAAAATGCTGATCGCGAGAATCTGTGTCCAGCGCAGTCTGGGAAGAACGATTGTTTGCGCCATAATCCTCTGCCTTTCCCTGGCTTCCTGCGCCACAGCGCCTGCACAACATTTGAGCGCCACACCCACCACGAAGACCGTCATTATGCCGACAGTCTCCCTTCCTTCGCCGACGCCTGCACCCGCTACCGCGCCCAAAAGCTATACGACGAGTATTGTGCTGCATGGCGCCAGCCGGCCCGATGACCTGGCCTTCGATCAACAGGGGCGCCTGCTCTTTAGCGATTTTTACAATGGAACCGTCAGCCGGCTGAACGCGAACGGTTCCGTGACTGTCCTGCTGCACGGCCTTGCCGGCCCCGAAGGGATCGTTGTGCTCGCCAACGGCACTATGATTATAGCAGAGCAGCGCACCAATCGCATCCTCGAATTGAAGCCAGGCGCGTCCTCGCCGGCGGTGCTGCGCATGCTGCCGGGAACGCCCGGCACGGCGCATTGCAAAGATGGCGTCGACGGCATCGCCTTCGATGCGACCAGCAATACACTTATCATACCCGATAGTCCTGCTGGCAACGTCTACCGCATGAGCCTTGACGGTAAAAGCCTGACGTTGCTGGCAACCGGCATTCCGCGTCCGGTTGGCGCGGCGGTTGACGCGCAGGGGAATATTTACGTTGCCGACGAGTGCGGCGGCGCGCTCTGGCGCATCGCCCCCAACAAAACCACAAAGCGCATCGGCGGCTTTGGAATGCTCGACGATGTGGCCCTCGACGCCTATGGCGACGTACTGGTGACGGACCTCGATCCCTCCATCCACGCGCTGATCCGTATGAACCTGGCGACGGGCAGGCGCGAAACGCTGGTCAGCCGGGGCCTGATCGAGCCACAAGGGCTGGCGGTCAATAGCCACGGCGACCTCTTCGTTTCCGACGATTACGCCGATCTGATCATGGAACTGAAACCGGCGTGATGGCAATAGCGCGCACAGGGCTGCCAGAGCCATTGACGATCTTGAGCGGCGCGACAATCAGAATTGCGCCCGCCGGCGGCAACTGATCCAGGTTAATCAGGCTGGTGAGGCCGAACTTGCCCGCACCATGCATGAAGGTATGATTGGGAAACGGCGGATCGAAGCCGCCGGCCTGGCCTGCATCGGTGCCAACCGTCTCTACGCCGACGCCCAGCACATCTCGCTCCTTCGCCAGGAACTGCGAGCACGTCTGGTGAAAGCCGGGAGAGTGCGCGCCATCGGCCTGCACGTTCAGAAACTCTTCACGACTGGTCCTCCGGCTCCAGCCTGTGCGCAGCAGCACCCACGCGCCCGCCGGGATACGCCCGTAGCTGCGCTCCCACTCTTCGACGCGCTCAATGGTCAGCAGGAAATCCGCGTCTCGCTTCACGTCGGCAGTAACATCGATTACGCAGGCGGGACCGATAAACTTGCGTGGGGGAATAGTATCGGTGGCGTTGTCGGGCAGGTCCTTACCCGTTACCCAGTGGATCGGCGCGTCGAAGTGTGTGCCGGTATGCTCGCCCAGGTTGAGGATATTCCAGTACCAGGCGGGGCCACGGCTGTCGTAGCGCGAGATCTCGGTAATGGTCAGCCCCGGCGAAGGCGCGAACATCGGCGGCAGATCGATGACCGGGGTATCGGGTCCCAGCGGCGTCGTAAGATCGACGACTTTGAGACGACCTTCATTCAGTTCGGTGAGCAATTGTGTCAAAACACTGGCATGTTCCATCGTTGGCCTGCCTTTCAAATAATATTCAATAATATTGTGCAGAAAAGGAGAAAAAGGGAATTCGGGGACATCCCGTACCCCGGCAGGGGACAGCCGTCCCCTGCACCCCTGTTTACACAGAACTCTGGCGGCGCATGGCCTCCAGGGCGCGCTTGAACTGGAAGCGATTTTCGAGCAGGGGCAAATCCATATGAAACGACTTTGGCCCGACGGCCTCAACTTTGGAGATAATGGTCGTCAAAGTGTTGCCGGCCAGCGCCTCCGTTACGCTCGCCTTGAGCGCTTCGGGCGTGTGCGCCTCCCGCACACATGGCACACCCGACGCCCGGGCGATCCCGGCAAGGTCGGTTCCAGTCGCCGTGGCCGTAGGGAATCCTCCTACAGACAACAGGCTCTCATTATCGAAGACAATGTGCAGCAAATTGCCGGGCCGGTAGCGGGCCATCGTGCTCAAGGTACCGAGGTTCATGAGCAGCGAGCCATCGCCATCGATGACGATTACCTTCTGTTCAGGCATCGCCAGCGCAATGCCCAGGCCCATCGAAGAGGCCAGGCCCATCGCGTGTTCAAGGTAAAAAAAGTTCGGACGATGGCCGAGCATATACAGTTCGGCGGCAACGGCCCCCATGATCGTCACCACGATCCGATCTTGCAAATCGGGATAAATAGCCTGCAAAGCATCGGCACGTAACATAATCAGTCCTCCCACATCAACTCGCGTGACAGCAGTACGGCGACGGGATGAAGAGCGGCATGGGCCAGCGTCTGCGCGTCTTTGAGGCGGCGCGGGATATCGGTAGGGCTGGTCAGATGCCATACAGGGATGTTCAGAGCATGCAGCAGCGGCTCGGTAGCCAGCCCGCCCTGCGTCTGCCAGGGATCCTTTTCGCCCATGTGGCCCCGATAGCTAATCAGCATGAGCAGAGGAATTTTGTAGAGCAGCGCGAGCGAAACAATGGGGTTGATCGCGGCCAGAAAGCCATGATTTTGCATCAACATGGCCGAATTGACGCCGGCCAGGTGCGCACCCGCCGAAATACCGATGCCCTCTTCCTCTTTGGCAAGGCGCACAAGCGTCATCTCCGGGTCCTCGTCGGCCATGCGAATCAAGTGGACGAGCCACGTTTCGGGAAGAGCGGAGATGATTTTCACGTCGCAGGCTTTGAGGGCATCATAGATCAGCCTGGAATTGGCAACGGATACAGGCATAAGAACCCTCCAGGGAGAAGCAGCGCAAAGGCGCTACGAAACTAATGCGAGATACCCCTCGACAGCTTGTTTCTTTTACCCAAGTATACCATGTGGCGAGCGCCAGCGCTCACCCTTTCGCTCCTTGCACAACCAGGCCACAAACTATTTCGGGCGAGCGCCGCAGGCATGAGCATAGTGAAAACCGGGCACCCTTAGAAAATTGGCAAAGGCTAGAACATTCGTCCTGAATCTATTGACAGAGCGCTTTGAACTGATGTACTATTGCATTGGCTAGAACTTATGTTCAATCTCTATTACAACCAGGAGAGGACGGTGACAATGTGCAGTCAGGTCACATACAGCGCAGCCAGCGCGCGCCTCTAAAGCAGTCCCAGATGAGCAAACCCGATATCTATGATGATGAATACGACGATGAGTGGCCGCCACGCATGCCCAGCAGCGTGCGTCGTTACCATAGTGACGTAAAGACGGAAACCGGGCGAACTTCACCAGACGTGCAATCGCTGGCTCAGAACGATTATCTATCCAATGCGGGTCGCCGTACCGCGATCCCCCCACGCAGTACCGCGGCTCAGACTCGCCTACCGGCCCTCCAATCGAGCAAGCGACGCGCTGTCGATACCGACGACGACTTCTCTTTGCAGCACAGCGGAAACCTGGAGGGCCGCGCAAGGCTGCGCCTGCACTGGCTTGTCTATGCTGGCTGCGCCATGCTCATCATGATGCTGGGCTGGATGGCGCTTTCCGCATTCAGCAACTGGTGGCAGGTTACGCAGGATGACTGGCATTATGGTCGCCCGCGCACCTTCCAGACGGATGCCGTGGTCGGCCACAACGACTCGGCACAGAATCCCAGCCACTTTATCGCCCTGAACTTACGCGGCCAGATCGAGGTTATCGAATTTCCGGGCGGTCAGGCAGCCAGAGCGAAGGTGTACGTTGGCCCGGATCTGATCGGGCCGGGCCAGGATCTCGCGCCAGTGACCCTGAGCTTCAAGGATGTCAATGGCGATGGGAAACCGGATATGATCGTCGTCGTGCAGAGCAGTCGCTTTGTCTTCATCAACGATCATGGAACGTTTCGTCCGCTACGCCCGGGTGAAAATATACAGCAAGGCAGTTAGGAGTCACGTTTAGCGCCATGACACTGCACATCCAAAAAACGGGGCAGGGGCGTCTTGCTGTCCACTTTTCCTGCCCCGCTGTGCCTGCCTGCTACTGCGCTATGCGGGCCGTCCCTCTTTCACCTACCTCATGATTGATAAGTCCAGTATGTTGCACAGGGGCAGCGGGCAAAGCATTATGCTCTGTATGCATGGCAGATTGCGTAGCCAGCACATGCAACGGCACAGCAGCAGGGAGAGAGCCAGTAGACTCGACCAGATCTTGCTGTCTGACACCCTGCTTCCCATCTGGCCGCAGTGCCAGTAACATGAAAGTGAGCATCCAGGCAAGGAGCAATCCCAGGAGGATCCAGGTCAGAACTTGTTGTGTCGCTGTCATCACAATAGCTACATCCACAGGTGCATCCTCTTTCCGGCTGTTCTCGAACGCGAACGAAGGAGACAGCGTATTACGGTACTGTAATAGACGAAGTTGATTGGTAAAATTAACATTAGTAATAGCGATAACTACTCGAACCGCTCTTTACCCGAACTACTCAGCGCCTGCGGCGCCTCGCAGTTGTGAGTGCGGGGCACACACCAGACACTCACAACTGCGAGGCGGTGGGGGCAACCGGGGCAGTCATATCTCCTAAGAGATGACGAAGGAAGCGAGCAGAAAGTTTCACGCTGTGTCTTCTTATATTAACTGATCCCTTCAGCTTGCTCTTTTCACAGAAACCTGTCACAATAGGCACAGAGAAGAGGTCTCAATGTCTCCAGCAAGGCGCAAAGGATTGACAGCATGGCACAGATCAACTGGCAACGTACACGCGATATTCTCATCTGTATCATCTGCATCTGTTTGATCTTCTGGGCAACCTGGACGGTTGCAGGCCAGTTCGTTGACGCCATCGTAATCCTGATACTATCAATGGCCGTAGCGTTTTTACTTACACCGGCGGTAGATCTGCTCACGAGGTATCATGTGCCGCGCCTGGTGGCAACTTTCGTTACCTATATCGTGGTCCTGGCGGTAGTTGGTGGTGTCGTCTATGCGCTGGTCTTCTCATTTATCCAGCAGACGCTCACCTTCTCCAACACAGTGATCACCTTCGCCATGAACGTGCCGCAGACGTTCGCAAATATCATCACGGTTCTGGAAAAGCAGGGGGGGATTCCACCCGCCAACATCGATGCCGCCATCGGGCAGATCCAATCCCAGGCCACCGACTTCGCGCGGGCACTGGCCGGCAACGCACTCAACTTTGTGCTGATCTTAACCGGAGCTGTGGTCAACATTGTGGTTATCATTGTCATCAGCTTTTACCTGACGCTCGATGGCAAACGCATGCGTGACGGCATTATCAGTATTATTCCCAAACGTTCCCTGCCACACATTTTGCTTTTTGAGGATGCACTTAATCGCGTTGTCGGGAACTATATCCGTGGTCAACTCACGCTCGCGGTCATCATTGGCGTTATGGCAAGCCTGGTCTGCATCATCACGGGGTTGCAGGATTTCGCGCTGATTGTCGGCGTGCTGGCATTTCTCTTCGAGACGATTCCTATGGTCGGGCCTGTACTGGCCTCCTTGCCAGCCATCGCCATCTCGCTGCTTTTGCCAGCCCCGTTTCCGCGCACCTTCTATATCATCGTAGCGTTTGTTGCTATTCAGGTGATCGAGAGTAACATTCTGGGACCGCGCATCGTGGGCCACGCGGTAGGGCTGCATCCTGTGGCTTCTATCCTGGCCCTGATCATCTTCGCCAAACTCTTCGGCCCCTTTGGCGCCTTGATCGCTACCCCCATCGTCGCTGCAATCTGGGTGGTTATCGCCAGCCTCTACCGCTCCATTCGCGGGGAGACCGCCGATCAGATGCTGGCAAAGAAGCGCGCGCCCTGGACGCTGCGCCGCCCCAATGCCTATTTTCCTGGAAGATCCAGGCGCCCGGGTACTGGAGGGAGCGAGTTTGGGATGCGTTCGGGAGAACTGGAGCCGGGCCAGGTGGGGACCGAGAGCAATGAAGAACAGAGCGAGGAAATATCCCGGTAATCATCATAAAAAAAAGAGGAGCCGCACCCCGGCAAGACGAGGGCCATCGCAATGGAGAGACGAGGCTTGCCCTCGTCTCTCCATTGCGATGGCCCTCGTCTCATTATCAGCCCTGATCTCCTCGATTATGTTGTGCCGAAGGTGCGGCGCAGCTCCTCTTCGCCATCGCGATTCACCAGCGCATATACGTCATCGTTCGCCATCAGCACCGTATCTCCGTTGGGGAAGATCGGTTCCTGATCGCGAATAATCAGCGCCAGCGTGGATTTGCGCGGCAGGTTGATCTGATCGAGGCGCTTGCCCACCACCGGAGAAATTGGTGGAATACCTACCTCGACGATCTCCAGGCCAGCTCGCTTCAACGTCATCAACATGACAAAGTGCGGGCCAGGCAGTTCGGATTCGATGAGCGAGAGAATAGCTTTGGTTGGACTCACCGTCACATCGATGCCGAGCTTCTGAAACAGCTCCTCATGCTTCGGATTATTCAGGCGAGCGATGGTGCGCCCAACGTTGAAGCGTTTCTTTGCCATCTGGCAGATTACCAGGTTGTCCTCATCCTCGCCTGTCACCGCAATAATCACATCTGCTCTCTGCGCGCCGGCCTCCTCCATCGTTCTTGCCTCACAGGCATCGCCTTTAAGGATGGACTGGCCCAGCTCTTCGCTCAGGCTCTTCACACGAGCGCCATCCTTTTCCAGAAGAAGGACCTCATGACCGCGGTTTAATAAGTTTCTTGCAAGGTAGTAGCCGACTTCGCCGCCACCACCAATGATGATATACATACGGGTGCCTTCATTCCCTTCCTTGCTTTTATGTGTCAAATTACCGGCTTCTCGTTGTTCTGTATCTACTCCAGCATTGTTCGCGCCTGCGCGCTCACCTTATGGGCAGTGTGGTATGGCACGGGCACTTCGCGCCTGTACCATACCACACTACCCCTCCCTGGTGCGGCTCCGCCGCATGAGCGCATGGCAAGAGGATACTGAGAATCAGACAGTCTCTAATCTGGTTTGCTGCCTGTAAGAGCCTCAAAAAATATGTTCGCGCCGATGATGGTAGGACTGATAGCCTCCAGCCCCAGTTCGGTATAGGTCTTCTGACGCAAGGGATCATAGATACGACAGACGACCTTTTTTACATGAAAGATCTCTTTTGCTATCTGGCTTGCCATAATGTTGCGATTATCACCGTTGGTAACAGCGACGAACGCGTCTGCCGTCTCGATGCCAGCCCGGCGCAGCACCTCTTGATTGAGGCCATTGCCAGTGATCTGCTCCCCCCCAAAGCTGGGATCGAGACGCAGGAACGCATCGCTGTTGCTATCGATGACGAGTACTGTATGGCCTGCTTTATCCAGTTGTGTAGCCAGTGTTGCGCCAACACGCCCACAACCGAGGATGACAACTTTCACGGTAAACCTCCTGCTGGTCCAGGGACCGCTTCTCCGTCAGATATGTGAGTATTATAGCATGCGGGTGGTTCTCCTACCCTGCCAGCGTGTGTTATGCTAGGAATGAAGATGTCCGCACGGGACAGATGCCCGCACGGGACAGATGCCCGCACGGGACAGATGTCCGCACGGGACAGATGCCCGCACGGGACAGATGCCCGCAAGGGGCATCTCTACATTTAGTTTCAGGGCATCAGAAAAAGGAAATGTTTATTATAATGTCATGGCGCACCGAGCGTTACACGCTGCGTCCACTGGCGGCGGAGCAGCGCGAGCAATGGGATCGTTTCGTTACGGAACATCCATACGGGCACCTGTTGCAAAGCTGGGGCTGGGGCGAACTCAAGCAGCAGGCGGGATGGGATGCGCTGCGCCTCGCGCTCTGGGATGCAGAGCGCGAGCGGATCGTCGCCGGCGCCCAGGTTCTACGGCGCACGCTTCCTCATCTGCCCCTGCGCGTGGGCCACCTGGCATACGTTCCGAAGGGGCCGCTTATCGATTGGTTTCAACCTGAGCAGTGCCGGGCGTTCTTCTCGCAGCTCAATAGCTTCCTGATCCGGCAGGGCGCGCTCGCCCTGCATATTGAGCCGGCACTGGAGGCCGGTACAGAGCACGGCGAACACATCATGAAACAGCTCGCTGCTCTGGATTTCCATGCCGCGCGCGCTATACAGCCCCTGCGCACTATTATGCTGGACGTGACGCCCGATGAGGATACGCTGCTTGCGCGCATGAAAGAGAAGTGGCGCTATAACGTGAGGCTCGCCGCGCGCCGGGGTGTGACGGTGCGCGGCGCCGAAACCCTTGAAGATGTTGCGGCCTGGTACCGGCTATTAGAAATTACTGCCGCGCGCGATCATTTCGGAATTCACACGCTCGATTACTATCGGCGCGCCTGGCAGCTTTTCGCGGCACGCGGCCAGGCACGCCTGCTGCTGGCAGAATATCAGGGGCAACTGCTGGCCGGTATCTTTGTGGGACTGTTCGCCCGGCAGGCCATCTATCTCTATGGCGCTTCGAGCAACGAGCAGCGGCAGGTAATGCCCAACTACCTGCTGCAATGGGAGGCCATTCGCCAGGCCAGGCAGCACGGTGCAAGCTGCTACGATTTCTGGGGCATTCCTGAAAGCGACGCGGAAGAAGAGGCTATGGTCGGCGTCTATCGCTTCAAGCGTGGCTGGGGTGGGCGCGTTGTGCGCTTCCTCGGCTGCTATGAACGCGTGTATCATCCGCTGGCAATGAAAGTGGCGCGAAATCTGATGCATGCAAGGTAGTATATGGAATTACCATTTAAGCTGGAGAACGAACAGGAAAGGGCAATCGCCGCCGATCCCGAATGGCAGAAGGGCGTTGTCTGGGGAAAGCCGCGCACCGGCCACCTCGAAGGCGCTATCATGTATCATATCGCCGATGTGCTGGCAAATATTGAACGCCAGTGCGTCAACTGCCCATCGCCAGAGGAGCGACGCAAACTACGCCTGATCGCGCTCGTCCACGACACCTTCAAATATAAAGTGGATGAGAGCAAGCCCAAAATCCACTCGAACCATCACGCTTTCATCGCGCGCCAGTTCGCCGAGCGTTACATCCACGATCCCGCGCTTTTGGAGATCATCGAACTGCACGATGAAGCATATAATAGCTGGCGCCTGGGAGCATATAAGGGGAAATGGAAGCACGCCGAGGAGCGCATCGATCTCCTGCTGAAGCGTATCGAGCCATCGCTGCCGCTCTATGTGCGATTCTTTCATGCCGATAGCGAAACAAAATCGAAAAATCCTGCTCCCGTGGTCTGGTTCGAGCAGGATCTCCTGCGCAGAGGTTATACGCTTCCCCGGTGCTAACTGTAACGCATGATGCCCCTTCCACGTAAAATATCCAGAAGATTGTTTGCACACTCAAGCTTTGAGAGGGTGCCAGAGCCTCAGCGCGTTCGCGCGGCTTCGCCGTGCGAGGGATAGATGAGGTATTGTGGAAAACTGCCCTCCGCGCAGTTTTCCACAATACCTCATCTATCCGGCGAGCGCCGCAGGCGCGAGCAAACGATGGTATCGGAAATCAGAAGCTTTCTGACAACTATAAGGAGAAATAGACAATGCCGGAAAATAGAGGCTGTTTTTTAAATTCCCTGCTGTTCCTGGTGATCATTTTCGTGCCGCTGCTGGGCCATCTTCTGGTCACGCTGCTGATCTTTGAGGATGACCACTCAACGATAGGCAAGATATTGTGGCTGCTCGTCGTCTGGCTGATGCCTATTCCAGTGGTAATCGGCCCGCTGCTGTACCTGCTGTTCGGCCAGCGACCTCGCTATCGCGGGCGCGTGATGTTCGGCCAGCCCAGCTATCCCTATCAGCAGCAACAGCAGACCTTCTAAAGAAAAGCAGCAAAGAGGCGGCTTCCGCTGCGCGGAAGCCGCCTCTTTGCTGCTTTTCTAATCCCAGAGATTGCCCTGCGTTGGCTTTCCCTGCGAGGCAGACCTTCTCTTCACAGTATGCCGTTCTCTTACTACCTTTTTCTTGCTCTTCTCAGGAGTCGCCTCCTGGGCTTGCTCACCGCCGGTTCCTTCCGCGCTTCCTTGTACTCCGGCGATCTCTACGGTTGCGTCAAAGATCGAATTGCGCTGCACGCGTACCTCCGGCCAGAGCGCCAGCAACGCCTCGATGGCCGCATCCTCGCAGTTCGCCAGCGCGGACCAGCACCGCCTCATCTCGCGCAGCACATCGTGCAGCGAAGCCGAGCGCAAGGCGGAGAGCCATGCTACAAAGTCACTTTTTACCTGCTCCAGCCACCGCACATCATAGAGGCCAATGCCGGGTGTAAAGGCAATATCTGTATCTATCACGCGCGCAGCCGCCAGCGGCAGTTCAGAGCGGCGGTAGCAGTGCAGAAGATCATAGCACGCGGTCTCGGCCGCCAGGCCCTCGCGCCTCACATGCTCGCGCAGCGCGGCGATGTCGATGCTGGCAAGGCGCTCGGCGAAATCGTCGTAGCGGCTGCGCAGCACTTGCAGCACCTCGGTAGCCGACAACTGCTCATTATAAACGACAATGGGAAAGTGCTGCATAATTCCGGCAAAGTCATGCAGCGCCGCCCCGGGTATAGCCAGCAGCAGATCGTCGCGGCCTTGCAACTGCTGCAATTTCTGGATTTTGCGCTCGCGATACGCAGGCGTCCAGAAGCCAAGGATCTCCATATAGATGCGCCGCTGACCACGCGTGAGCGCAAAATCCGGGATGAAGATGCTGTGATCGAGCAGCAGCGGCTCCGGTTCGCGCTCCAGGCGCCAGTTGTCGGCGCCCTGGCTTTCGGCCAGCGCCGTGAAGGCTTCGGAGAATGATTGCTCGATGCCGCTATCGAAGAGCGGGGACGCAGCCACGCCGCCATTGCGCTCTCCGGAGAGCTGCGCGGTCTCCTCAGGAGCGGGCAACAGTGCCAGCAAGCCGGCATCCATAGCGAAATGATATGAGCGTTGCAGGAAATGCACCGTCGCCTCCGCTTTGACGATAGCCGAGGCCAGCGAGACACGGCCTGCTTTGCCGCGCTGGCCCCCGGCCTCAGCGCGCGATCCACGATAATCCAGCAACAGGCGGCAGAGGCGAGCCAGGCGCAGGCCATACTGCTGCGGCGCGCCCGTGACTTCCTGGGGGCCGTAAAGCGTGAGCGAGAGCAGCGGAGAGAGGCCAGGCGGCGTATGACCGGGCAGGATGGGCGTCTCATAGGCCAGATCGTAGTAGACGCCGAGCAGACGCGCCAGGTAGCAGAGGCGCTTGATCGCCGCCCCTATGCCTGTTCCTACGCTCGCCGCTCCTCCGCGTTGATCTGTCATCTGCGCGAAGGCGTTGCAATCGACCACAAAACGCACACTCGAAGCATTGAACAGCGCGGACTCAAAGGCCCACTGGTTATAGAGCGCCGCGACCTCACTGGGGCCGGGCGGCTGAGGCGAGGAGCGAACGAGAAGGGCCTCCTCTTCGCTATCCAGGACGAGAAGATACTCCAGTTCGGGAACACCGATCTGGTAGAGCGCGGCGAACGCCTGGAGCGCCCGCGTCCGATTCTCCGTATCCAGAAAGCCACCGGAGCGCTCATTGACATAATCGTAGAGGGCGAGCCGGAGTTGTACGGGAGAGGAGAGAGCATCGAGATCGGGCGGAGCATGCATGCTTTGCAGCGCCGCGCCCCACTCGGGCGACTGCCAGCGGTACCAGTTGCTCAACGTGGCAATGAGGCAGTGAGCCAGGCGATAATCGCCCACGCAGGCGCGTGCATCCTCGGGCGAGAAACAGCGCTGAGGTTGACCAAGCAGGCCCTCATGGTAGGCGATGAGGCGCTCTATCTCGGTATGCAGTTCTCCTGGCCGCAGGAAGTGCAGGGAGACGAAGAGTTCGTCCCCGCGCCGCCGTATCGATTTTTTCACATCTTGCAGGCTAAAACGCACGCTTCAGAGCCTCCGGTCACATACTGGCATATCCGTATTATAAGCGTTGCAGCAGAAAATCTCCGCGCTTATCGACAGGAGTTCTGATTCTCAGCCTCCTCGCTCACTTTTGCCGGGCGTTCGCGTAGCGAAGCCGTGCCAGGGATAGAGTATGTCATGCATAGATATGCTCTTCATGCATATCTATGCATGACATACTCTTCCAGCGAGCACCACAGGCGCGAGCAAGCGACAGTGCAAGAAATCAGGCACCCTCTGATATATTCTGAATCTCTACTGATTTATCGACCGCGTTGAGCCTCCGAGTAGGAGATGCTTCCTACCTTGATTGATTGCCCGTCCTCTTTCTGGTATGGTAATGATGAGGAGTTGTACAAACAATCAATAGCTGCTGACCGGGGATTGAGGAAGGGGCGGCCTCTTGACAAATAAGAACAAATGGACTAAACTCGACGCTGTTCATTTGACGCTGAAATGCTGAAACATGGAAAAGCAGTGAACACTGGCTCGGACGGAGCCTTCGTCGGCAACGGCGTTGAAGCGTCCGGCTGAAGATGGAGGTTCGTCTGATGAGCACGGTCCCGAAACTCATAGATACATACGAATTACAGTATCCGCTGGGACGTGGCAGCACAGGGGAAGTATGGAAGGGATACGATACTCAACTGCGCCGCGACGTTGCTATCAAAATCATCCACCCCGATCTGCAATCTGATCCCCATTTCAGCACGCGCTTCACTCAGGAGGGGCAGACCATAGCGGCTTTGCATCACTCCAACATCGTGCCCGTGCGCGCTGCCAAAATCACACGTTCGCCGGAGACCGGTGAGACCACTGCCTACGTCGTCATGGATTATATCGAAGGGCAGACGCTCACCGATTACCTCAGCGCTACCTCCCACAAAGGGGCATTTCCTGACATCTCTCAGATCGTTTATCTTTTTACCAGCCTGGGCGTTGCTATCGATTACGCGCACCAGCAGGGCATCGTGCACGGCGATATTAAGCCGAACAACATCCTGCTCAGCAAAAAGGACACGAGCCACTTCGCGGCGGGCGAGCCTATGCTTAGCGATTTTGGCTTCGCGCAGGCTCTTGGCGCAGCCGGAGCCGATACGCCATTCTATATGTCACCAGAGCAGGCCAGGGGCGAGCCAGCGAACAATCGCAGCGACATTTATGCGCTCGGCGTCATCCTCTACGAACTCTGCACCGGTGTACAGCCATTCCGCGACGAGAGTTCGGTTGCCGTCATGATGCAGCACATCAACCAGTTGCCGACTCCGCCGACATTAATCAATCCCAATATTCCGCTCGCGCTCTCGGAGGTCATCCTGCGAGCGATGGCTAAGGATACAGCCACACGCTACGCGATGGCTTCTCTGCTGGCTACAGCCATTGCCGATGCCTGCTCGATGCAGTCAACGACGCGCGTCTCGCTGCGCAGCGCCATCGAAGCCGAAGACGAGAAGGACTATCGCGATATCATCAACGGCTCGCAGGAGTCCATTCTTGGCGTTCCACGTCCAACAACCAGGCCCTTGCGTCCGCCCATCATTTCACAGCCCCTGCCTACTATCTCGCAAGCGCTGCCGACTGTTTCACAGCCCCTATCCCCGGCCCGGGCGTCGGACAAATTTGCCGCCACCAGGCCCATGTCCGGTCCGGTATCCGGGCCAATATCCGCGAAGATACCGGCAGCGGACAGAACCGGGCAGACCGCGCCAACCGCCAGAATATCGATACCCTTCTCATCGCAGCCCAATCTACCAGTTACCACCCCGCCATTGCAAGCGCCGGCCCCCCTGGCGCCGGTGCCATACGCGCAGGCGTCCCCTCCGGTTCCCACGGCGCCACCAATCGCTGTACAAAGGGCCAGAGCGCGTTCACGTATCAGCGACCTGCCGGTGTACGCTGTGATCGCCGCCCTCTTAATGGTGCTGCTGTTGATCGGCAGCGCGATAGGAACTGATCTGCTGCTCAACAGGGGGCCAGGCGGCCCGACTGGCCGTGTCTTCTTCCAGGACGATGCGCTCGGACATGACGACGTGCTGCACCTCCAGATGCAGCACGTTCCCGCGCCGCCGCAGGGCAAGAGCTACTATGCCTGGCTGGAGAATGCCAGCGGCCATATGCAATTGCTCGGCCAGCTCAGCATACAGAATGGTACGATCAATTTCGTCTATCCGGGCGACGCCAGGCACTCAAACCTGCTGGCAATGGCACAGGGCTTTGTCATCACCGAGGAAGATAGCGGGAGTCAGCCCTCAGCCCCCGGCGGGAACCCCATCTTCCGCGCCGCTTTCGATACTGCCGCGCTCCAATCCATCAAGGCCATCCTCTATGCCACGCCAGGCTTGCCGGCAAATCAGAGCGTGGTGGTCGATATATTTGACACCATCAAATCGATGAACGATAAAACAGGCAGCATTGTCGATGATCTGCAAGGCAATCATGATTATGCACAGATCAGGCGCCAGGCTGTCCGCGTCATAGAAATGGTAGATGGTACCGCTTATGCCAGAAGTAGTGGCGATCTCCCCGCGCAATATCCTACCTTCGTCAATGCAAAGATTGGCCTGCTCTCATCGCCCGGACAGGTCGGCTACATTGATATCCTGAACCAGCAGGTCAATAAGGTAGAGCAGGCCGCCGGTAACGATGCTACTCTGCTCCAGCATGTTCATAATGTGAAAAATGCCATTGCCGACCTGCAAAGCTGGATGCAAAAAATCCGCAACTACGACGTTCAACTACTGAAGGCTGCTGACTTGAACAATCCAGCGATTATCAGTGTAGCTCTCCAATTGAAGCAGGCAGCAGCCGACTCTTATACAGGCCGTACTATTCCGCCAAATGAGGGGCCACAACCTGTACTCGGTTCAGCAGGGGCAGCCCAGGCATATACCGAGTGCCAATATATGGCAACATTGAGCTTGAAAAAGGTGTAACAGATGCAGGCGGTTGGACCGGCCTGAAGAAGTCTTTGCTCAAACTTCTTCGGGCCGTTTTCATTAATGTGAAATACTGCATTGACATGGTGTTCGCTATGCTCAATAATTATGGCAGCGTCTCATGCAGTTACATCTTTTGCCACACACAGATTTATGCTTACAGGTTAGAGGGAAACTGATTTTCAGCGCTATCGCCCATTCTGGCCGGGCTGTTAGCATGGCTGCGCCGCGTAAGGAATGTATGAGGTGTTGTGATGAAAAACGCGCCGCGCGCATTTCTCATCACACCTGATATAGAAGGTAAGCGCCGCAGGCGCGAGCACCAGAGATACAGGGAGGCTTGGTATGAGCTTGAATCGCCGTCAACTCGGCCAATACGAACTCCAGCAGCGCATTATCAGCGATGCTATGGGCGAGGTCTGGACGGCCTTCGACACCCGGATGCGCCGCTATGTCTTCATCCATATTATCGCGCTTAATACACAGGCCGCCCGCGATACGCTGCCGCAATTTACGCGCGAGGCGCAGAGCGTCATTTCCCTGCACCACCCGAATATACTGCAAGTGCTGGAGGTTCATGCTCCGCAGGCTGGCGTAACGCCACCCGACGAAACTTATTTCGTGCTGGAGTATATCGAAGGTCAGACGCTTGCCGACTACATCCATGCAACGGTTCACGCCGGGCATTTCCCGCCGCCCGCCGTGCTGGTGCGTCTTTTCATGCCGATAGCATCGGCCCTCGACTATGCCCATCAGCAGGGGATCGTGCACGGCAGCCTCAAACCCAGCAGCATCCTGCTCAACAGGCATAACATTGCTCACTTTAGCGAAGGTGAGCCGGAACTGATAGGTTTTGGTACGAACGGCCTGCCCCGGCCCTCCACGCTTCCACTCAACGACGCGTTCTATATGGCGCCGGAGGTAGCCGGGGGACAGAGGCCAAACGAGCGCAGCGATCTCTACTCGCTCGGCGTGATCCTCTACGAACTCTGCACCGGCGTGCTGCCTTTCCAGGGCGAGACGCCAGACGAGGTGATGAGGCAGCACCTGCACGCTACCCCTACCGCTCCGGCGCTTATTAACCCGCGCATCCTGCCCGCGCTTACCGCCGTCATTATGCGCAGTCTCTCGAAGGACCCGGAGGCGCGTTTTCCTACCGCCTCGTCGATGGTGGTAGCGATTGCCAGAGCCTTTAATATACCGACGCAGGACGCTATCAGCCAGTCGGGTAACTGGGCGGGGACAGGACCAAACCCGCTGGCCGCAGCTCAGTCGGGACCAGCGGTAGACCACAGTCAGGAAGTGACGTACCTTACGCCGCAATCGCCGTATTACCCACCGCCGGCAATGGCAACGCACACCCGGACGACCCCGGCTACAACGCCCGCACAATCGCCGGCCACGCCGTTCTACGGCCCCGGCAGCGCAGCGGCAGTTGCGCCGGCACAGCATGCTCAGACGCCAGCTGCGAGCGCCGCGCCTCCTGTTATACCTTCGCCTCCTCCAGCGCGGACGCGGAGCAAGAGATGGTATCTTGTGCTCGCTTCGCTGCTCATTATTGCAGTGGTGGTCGGAGGTGTGGTTGTCGTGTTCACGAATCTACGGAGCACACCTGCCGCGCAAACGCCGGTAGTGGGGCACGCCTTCTTTGTCAGCAGCGGCATTCTGAGCCTGAATAGCTCACAGGGCATAGCCGACAGGTTGCAGGTCGACTTGCAGAATTTACCAGCTCCGCAGCCTGGTAAAAGCTACTATGCCTGGCTGCTGGCCGACAACGACAGCGAAACCGGCGTTGTGCCAATCCTGATTGGCAAAGTTGCCAGTGGTGGGCAGGCGGATCTCACCTTTGACGGCGATGCGCAGCATAGCGACCTGCTGGCCCTTTACAGTCGTTTTCTGATTACCGAGGAAAACGCGGGTACCACGCCCAACAATCCATCACTGGATTCTTCCACCTGGCGCTACTATGCCGCGTTCTCTCAGAAGCCTAATCCGCAGGATACAGTGGATCACTTTAGCATGCTCGACCACCTGCGCCACCTGCTCGCCCAGGATCCCAAGCTTAAAGCCGCCGGTTTAACGGGCGGACTGGACATCTGGCTTTACAGGAACACATTAAAAATCCTGGAGTGGTCGGGCAGCGCCAGAGATGCCATCGACGCAGGAGATCCCCAGCTGGCGCGCCGGCAACTGGCGCGCATCCTGGACTACCTGGACGGAACACAATACATCCAGACGGAAAATCTGCCTCCGGATCTACGACCCGTGCTGGCCGATCCAACCATGTCAACCATAGCGCGCGTCGCCTTGCTGGAGATCGATCAACAGAACCAGAACCCGCCCGGCTACTTGAAGCATATCGGCAACCATCTGCGCGAGCTTACCCAGTCTCCAGGGGTTAACGCCGATCAGAAAGCGCTGGCCGTCCGCATCAATACCGCCACCAATAACGTGACGACCTGGTTAGAAGCGCTCCATAGCGACGCTGCGCAGCTTATCCATATGACGCCGGCCCAGTTGGAGCAACCGCGCTCACGCGCCATCTTTGATCGCCTGTTCACTGAGGCCAACTATGCATTTGTTGGTCAAACCGACCCGGCTACCCATCAGGTGAAGGAAGGTGTGGTGCAGATTCATTACAATATTCAGCGCCTTGCGACCTTCACGATTGCGCCCTGTTCGTCGAGTAATCCCTGTTCTGCATAGGATGGGGGCGGGCTGCACCCCTTTCAGGGAGAAAGATCTGGAGCACTATTATGAGCATAACGCCGAAGCGCCTCGATAAATATGAACTGCGAGAACGACTGGGACACGGCGGCGTAGCCGAGGTCTGGAAAGCTTTCGATACCCAGTTGCAGCGCTATGTCGCCATCAAATTGTTGCACCCGAACCTGCGCGATGATCCGAATTTCGTCACGCGCTTTCAACGCGAAGCCCAGCTTATCGCTTCGCTGCATCATCCCAATATCGTGCAGATCCACGATTTCCATGTGATGCAGCCAGAGGAGTCGAAAGGCGGTTCCGACACATCCCTGGCCTACATGGTGATGGAGTACGTCGAAGGCCAGACGCTGGCGGACTATCTTCATCAAACATCCCATAAAGGGCAGATTCCATCGCCTGCGGAGATTGTCAACCTCTTCACTTCGATTAGCCAGGCGGTTGACTACGCACACCGGCAGGGCATGATCCATCGCGATATCAAGCCCGCCAATATCCTGCTTGATCGGGGCAACACGACGCGCAACCCGATGGGAGAGCCGATCCTGTCAGATTTCGGCGTCGCCAAGATGCTGAGTGCATCGTCCAACACGCTCAGCGGCGCACAGCTCGGTACGCCACTCTACATCTCACCGGAGCAGGCCAGGGGCTACCCCGGCAACGAGCGCAGCGATATCTATTCGCTGGGCGTGATCCTCTACGAGATCGTCACCGGCGTGACGCCTTTTCGCGGGGATACCCAGATCGATGTCATCATGCAGCACATCAACGCCACGCCGCCATCGCCCGCGCTCATCAACCCGGCCATTCCGCCAACATTGACGATGGTGATTATGCGCAGCCTCGCCAAAGATCCGGGCCAGCGTTTCTCCAGCGCTTCGGCGCTGGCGGCGGCCATCGCCGAAGCGCTGAACCTGCCGGTGCCCGAAATCCTGGGGCAGCCAACTTACCCGCTCGATGCACCGGAGATGCCAACCCTGCTCACGCCACCGCCATCCACGCAGCCGCAAATGGCTACGCACGATGGGGCCACACGCACGGATGGACACGCAGGCCCGCCGCCAGTTCCCAGTAATCCCAATTCTACACCCAACTTCACGCCAAACCTGACGCCAGTACAGTTGTCGGCCACGCCTTCTTCGTCCAACGCTCCTCCAGCGTATCCCACACCGCTGCCTCCAGTAGCGACACCGATGCCGCTACAACCACCGCCATCGTCACGCCGGCGCCGCTGGAACGCGCTCTATATTGCACTGACGGCGCTGCTGATCCTTGTTATCATCGGCGGGCTGTTCGGCGGCTACCTGCTATTCTTCAAGCAACCTCTCGCGCCGGCAAGCGCCGTTGTGGGTCACGCCTTTTATGTGAGCAGCGGGCAGCTCAATCCTGGCAGCGCCCAGGGTATCGCAGACCAGATGGAGATCGATCTACAAAATATTCCTGCCCCGCAGGCGGGCAAAAGCTACTACGTCTGGCTGTTAGGCGACAAAAACCCGGAGACGCAGGCGGACCTGACCGGCCCGCGCCCGGTCAAACCGCCGATCCTGCTTACTAATAATCTGCCCGTTCGTAATGGCAGCGTGCATTTCTTCTTCGGAGGCGATGCGCAGCACAACAACCTGCTCTCAACGACCAGCCGCCTGCTCATCGCAGAGGAGCCTGCCGGTCAGCGGCCAGCCGCACCGCCGACGGATCGCAGCACATGGCGCTATTACGCGGAGATCCCCCAGGCTCAGATAGCAGGACAGGCGCCAGGCTTTAGCGCCCTGTTACATATTCGCCATCTGTTTTATAATGAGACCAACATCGAGGTGCTGGGCCTGCCCGGCGGTCTCGACATCTGGCTCTTTAGAAATACAGAGAAGGTCCTGGAGTGGGCGGTGAGCGCCAGGGATGATTGGCATGGAGCAAGTACGAGTCCTGGTAATCTGGCCTTGATGAATGCTCAGTTCATACGCATCCTGGATTACCTCGATGGAGCGCAGAACGTCCAGGTGGATGTGCCGCCTGGTACGCCGCTGATGACCGATCCGGTTATCTCCAGGGTTGCGCTGCTTACCGTCAATCCAAAGGTTCAGGTGCCGGCCAACTTTAAGAATGATCCGTTCGGCTACGTCGACCATGTACAATTGCACGTTGCGCAGGTCGCGCAGGCGCCCGACGCTACGCCGGAGATGCGCCAGACGGCGGGCCGCATTCTCGGCGATGTGAACCGTGCAAAAGCCTGGCTAACAGAGGTGCATAAAGATGCCCTGCAACTCTTCCAGATGAGGAACAATCCGGCGCAGTTGATGCAGCCGAGCACCGGAGCGCTGCTGGATGATCTGGTGACGCAGGCGACCTTTGCCTATATCGGCCAGCTTAACCCGGTAACGAACCAGGTGGAGGGCGGCGTTCTCCAGGCGCATTACGATAC
>DATGLE010000208.1:0-12419 GCA_035294325.1 Ktedonobacteraceae bacterium
GCCGACTTTATAGAGAATAAAGGAGCCAGCTGCGCAGCAGAGCAGCGGATAGCCAATCCTGCTGGCGGGCTGCGCCTTCCGAGAAATGAGCAGGCCGGTAGTCCTTTCCTCCTGGGACGAAAGCGTCCTGGTGCGAGAGGAAACGCGGATTGGCCGCTCCGCCGTGCCCCAGGTATGGATCAGCGCTCCGGCGACGATCAGCCCGCCGCCCAGGTAGCCGTTTAAGGGGAGCAGCTCGTGCAGGTAGAGGTTGGCAAAGATAGCGCCCAGAACTGGCTCCAGAATATAGATAAACGAGACCGTGACCGGCGAGATATAGCGCTGCAACAGCACGGTAATGAGCGTGGGCAGGCAGATGGTGCCGCCGGCCATGTAGAGAATAATCCAGAGATCTTTGGGCAGCGCCGGGTGGACCGCCTGCCAGTCACCGAAGAGCAGTACCACCAGGTTGGCCCAGAGCGCCATCGTCAGCAGTTGAATGCCCAGCAGCGGCCGGTAGGCGGTCTTGCCCCGCTGCTCATGGTCAGCGAGAAAGACATAGAAGGTGCAAAAGAGTCCGCCCAGGAAGGCGATCAGCGCGCCTCTGAGGCCGCCAATCGGCGAGTTCGTGATGAGCAGAACGGCCCCGGCGACGGAGACGACTCCCGCCAGCCAGGTCGCCCCGGCTATGCGCCGGCGCAGGAAAAGCCAGGTGCAGAGTGCGGCGAGGAAGCCGTTAAGCGCCGGGAAGAAGGCGGTGCTGGTAGCGGTATTATATTTGAGCGCAATATAGATCGTGAAGAGTCCCAGACACTGGCAGCTTCCAAGCAAGATACCGCTCTTGACGACCTCCCTGGTAATCTCATGCCAGGAGATCATAATGAGGCAGAGCGCGATGGGGACGAGCGCCATCATCACAAAAAAGGTGAATACGATAGGCTCTATGCGCCCCAGGGCCTCTCTCGATACCGAATAAGAGGTAGCGAAAAGAGTTGTGTTGAGTAAAAATGCCAGGCAGGCAACAACCTTCATTTTCATCGGCGCAAATCCCTGATTTAAGAGCGAGGGGTTTGTTCCCGCACTCCGGCTGATAAACTGTCTATCAGCAGTATACTTGCGAGGGCTTTTGCGCGTCCCTGTTTTTGTTACGCATCATGAATTGCTGATTGCGCCTGGTCGGAAGCCAGACATCCCATGCTGTCACGCGAGGACACGTTTAAGGAGGGCAGACATCTCAGATTTTGAAGACGTGGTTGCACAATGTTCCAGACTTCTCAGAGCCTGCGGCGCTTCGCGAGCATTGGTATCAGTGATAAGGGCGCGGCCTGCGTCCGCGCCCTTATCACTGATACCAACAAACAGGCCGCCTCCGGCGGCAAGGGGCCATGTCATTCTGAGCGGCTGCGAAGGATCCGAGTGCGACCATCAGAGCCTTCGCAGCGCTCAGGATGACACGTTCAGAAGTTGTTGAGCCTGCGTCTCCAGGGAGACAAGTTCGTAGCGGCGTGCCTCTTCTATCACACGTTCGATCTCCGCACGCGCTTTCTCCGTCTCGCCTGACAGCAGAGCGATCTGCGCCAGCGCCAGCCGGCCCCTCGTCCTCGTCTCCGCCTCCAATCCCGACAGGGCGAGCGCCCGCTCGACATCTCTGCGCGCCAGCCTCAAGAGCCGTTCGCGCGCTCTGGGCAAAGTCTGTACAGCGCGGGCCTGGATAATGCGCATCGTGCCCAGTGCAACCAGCGCTGCCCCGATGCAGGGATCGTTGCGCATAGCCCGGCCAATGCCGAGGGCGCGGATGATGCAGGTGGCCGCCTCGTCAAGCTTCTCCTCTTCTTGCAGCACGCCGGCCAGCCCGACATTCCACATGCTCACATACTCGCGGTCATTGATGCGCTCGGCCAGCGAGAGCGCGCGCCTGTACCATCCCTCGGACTCATCCAGATCGCCGTCAGCCGCCGCCAGTTCGGCCAGATTGTAGAAGACCAGCGCGGTCAGCGGCGTATCACCCAGCCGTTCCGCGAGGTTGAGGGCGCGGCGCAGCGACGATTGCGCGAGTTCATACCTCGCTTTCTTGAGGTAAACATGTCCCAGATCGGAGGAGACGTGGGCAATCCTGCGCTTGTGATCGTACTGCTCAAAAATAGCCAGCGCGGTCTTGAGGTGCTCCAGAGCTTCGGTGCGCCGCCCTTCGGCATTGGCGAGGGCGCCGAGCAACCGGTGAGTGAGGCCGAGGTCGGCGGGATCGCCCTCCAGTGTGCGTTGAATACGTGTGGTGCGCGCCGGACTGTCCGTCGCGGCGCTCAGGGGGCCGGTGGGGAGCTTTTGCTGCTGCTCGAAAAGGGAAAGCGCTTCCTGAGCGGCACGGCGCGCCTCCTCGTAGCGTCCCTCCTGCCAGTAGAGGCTTCCCTCCTGATGCAGCAGCCGTGCCCACGCGGGACCGGCAACGACGCCCGCGTCGCGCAATACCTGCTCGCCATGCCGGCAGCACTCTCTGGCGCGTTCACTGTCACCCGTATAGCGCCACGTCCAACCAATCTCGCCCCACAGCAGAGCCTGGATCTGGGCTTCGTAGCGCGCAGCCGCCTGAGAGGTGGCGGGCCGCGCTTCGCAGCGTGCGCGATGCAGTTCCAGCGCCCGCATGTAGAGGCTGCGTGCCTCCACAAAATCGCCCAGGATCACGGTGCATTCGGCCAGTCGCTCCAGCAGGAAGATCAGGTGCGGCATCTCCTCAGTGGAGGCGGGAGCAGATTGCGTCCCGGCATTTTCCAGTGCGAGGCGATAGTGGCGCCCGGCCTCCGCGTAAGCCGAGAGAGCATAGGCATGGTCGCCGGCCAGTTCGGCGAAGCGTGCAATGCGCTGCGGTTCCGCTCCACCCTTGATGAGATGATAGGTAATAGTAGCCGCGACCTCCTCGACGCGCTCCTGATACATGGTGAGCAGGGCATCGGCTGCGCGCTGGTGCAGGCGCAGCCGCCGCGCCGCCGAGAGGCGTTCATAGAGATGGCTGACTACCAGGGGATGCCAGAAGCGGTAGGTAATGCGCGTGCCGACGCCTTCCTCCGTCAGCACGCCAGCTTGCAGCCCTTCTTCCAGCAAATTGAGCACCGTATCTTCGTCTCCAGTCGCACCACCGGCCTCCATTGCATAAATGATGGGGAACTCGAAGGAGCCGCCGAGCACCGCAGCGGTCCCCAGCAACTGCAAACAGGATGCGCTGAGCCGGCTCAGGCGATGATCGAGGGCGTCGGCAATCGTCCTGGGCAGAGCGGGCGGGGCGGTGCGCGCGAGTTCTTCGGCGAAGAAGGGGTTGCCAGCGGCCTGCTCCTGGATGCGCTGCACCATCGATTCTGGCAGGTGCGAGACGAGCTGCGCGATCTGTTCGCTGGTGAGCGGCTCAATATTGAGCGTCATTACCGAGTGCTCGCGCTGCATATGAGCGATGAGCGAGCGCAGGGGGTGCAGCGGATAGCCGGGCAACTCGGTTTCGCGACAGGTTCCCAGTAGGAGCACGGGATAGCCGTAGAGATGACGGGCGAGGTAGCCCAGCAGTTCGAAGCTGCTGACATCGGCCCACTGAATATCGTCGAGCACGATCAGCAGCGGCGCGCTCTCGCTGGCGGCAATGAGCAGTTCATGGACGGCCTCCCATAGCCGCACCTGGTCGCGCTCCCCCTCGCCACCCCCCTGCACGCTCATAGCCTGGCGCCGCGCCGTCTGCTGCTGGAGCGCCGGCTGTAAGACCGTCGCCAGTTCCGGCAGAAGAGCCATGAGCGGCTGGAGCGTTTCCTGGGCAATGGTGGTCAGCGCTGGCAGGCGCAGGGCCGGTGCTAATCCGCTGCCGGTATCCAGGATCCTGCGCAATACATCGGTCCAGAGGCGGTAGGGGATGCCGCCCTCCTGCGAGTAGATGCGGCCCCAGGCGACGGTCCAGCCCCGCCGCTGCGCTTCTCGGCTCAACTCTTCCGCCAGGCGCGTCTTACCAATGCCGGCCTCGCCCATCAGCACTGCGCACTGCGGGCGGCGCTGCGTATCGAGCGGGATTCCCGAAAGGCGCCTCTGTCCAACCAGTTGCAGGCGCGCATGCTGTTCCGCATCGATCAGTAGAGAGCGCAGCGTCCCCAGTTCAGATTCGCGCCCCACGAGCTGGCTCTGGTGGCTGCGTCCGATCTGCGCCGACGCGACAGCAGCGGCTCCGTTCACCTCCGTTGCGGGACCGGCGGGTACAGGCTGTGGCGGAGCGCCGGGCTGGACTGACGCCACCGGGTCCAGGGCCGGGTTGGCAGTGATCGCCTCGCCGGTGATCGTTCCTCCCTGCCGCACGGTCTCATAGAGCATACGCGTCTCCTCAGAAGGGACGCTGCGAAACTCGCTGTAGAGCACATCGGCGAGCCGGTGATAAGCGCGCAGGGCCTCGCCGCGCCGCTTGAGCCGCGCCAGCACAACAATGAGGCGCTGGACGGCAGCCTCGTTGGCAGGGTCCTTCGCCAGCAAGCGATCCAGCACATCAATAGCGCCGGCGCTCGCTCCTTGAGCGATATACACATCGGCCAGTTCCAGCAGGAGCCTCACCCAGTTGCGACGCAGGGCCTGCCGGCGCGCGATAACCCACTCGGCATAGCGCTCCTCCGGCAAGAAGTCGTTGCTATAGAGCGCCGCCGCCTGCTTTAACAGGCGCTCGCACTGCGCGAGCTGTGCGGCGCCTGCCCCGGCCTCTATCTTGATGCCGAGAGCATCGACCTGGGCCAGCAGGGCTTCAAAGGCATCAGCATCGATCCAGATATGTGACTGATCGGCCAGCATGAGCCAGTCGCCTTCGCTGCGCAGCAAAAGTTCTTGAAGATTGGTAGCGCGCTGGTGCCCGAGGACCTGGCGCAGATGATGCACGGCGCGGTGAAGATTATTGGTGGCAACACTGACCGCGCTATCGGGCCAGAGATCTTCCAGCGCCTGTTCGCGATTCACTTTGCGTCCGGGAGCGCAGATGAGATAAGCCAGCAGCAGGCGAACGCGCGGCTGCTGCCAGGCGCTATCGGTTACGGTCTGCCACGCGGCATCGCGTCCACTACGCCGTTCAAGACGAAACTGTCCCAGTGTGGAGATGCGGATGGAGACGCTATCGAGTTCGGCGGGAAGGTCGGCGGAAAGTGAAGGCTCTACGATGATCTCGGGTGCTGTTTCTAGCGTGGCCTGTACGCCCGGCGGTAGATGCTTGCCAATGTAGGTGCGCGTGGTACGGCCATTGACGGTCTGATAGGCATACCAGTAGGGGCCATGCCCTATGCCTTCCCGGCACTTACGGCAGCGCGGTTTGCCGCAATAGCTGATCTGCTGGTGATAGGTGATCTTGCTATTCATGCACGGCACGCTCCTTGACTAGCACCTGCCAGAGCGCATCGCGGGTGGCTCCCTGCGCCATGCGCCCTGCGCCGATTGTTCCTGAGAAGAGGGACATGTTACAGCTATTATAACCAGCCCGTCAACAATCCAGAATACCATAAGATTTTAAAATCATCATCTCCTTTATGCCTGTCTCAACCGTGTAATACACGTCAGGCAGCCTATGCTATAGTCTTTGCTACACGTTATCAGGACCTTCGACGCTTTCAGAAGCCCCGGCGCCCCGAGGATTACCGGCCAACGACAGTTATAGCCAATCATCCAATCTATACGGGGAGAGGATCACGAAGGTGCCAGTTCCCCGTTCCACAAACCGGGGATTTGACAGATTCCCGGCCACACGTTATTATTTCAATAGACATTGAAATATTGAAGCAACCTGGAGAGTGTGTTTGCGCGGCCCCACCGCGCAGGGGATAGAGGGTGTGGTGTGGTCCAGGCGCGAGCGAGGGAGCCGAACAGCAGACGCACTTTGAGTTCTCAGGAAGAGGAAAAGTAATGGCAATCTCATCACGGCCAGATGCGACTGTCAAATGGGGCAGCATCGCGCTATATATACTTTTCGCGTTCGCTATTAGCTGGGTGATCTGGCTGGGCCTTGGCGCGCTCGGCGTATCGTTTACAATACGAGTTGCCATTGGGATGTTCGGTCCGGCGCTGGCAGCGGTGCTGGTGCGACTGATCAGGCACGAAGGCTTTGCCGATGCAGGTCTGAGGCTGGTGGCACGCGGGCGATCCGGCGCATGGCGTATGTACATCGCAGCCTATATCGTACCGCCGATACTGATCGCACTGAGCATCGGTTTCGTCATGCTGGTCGGTCTACAACACTGGGCACTGCCGCAGAATATGCAGGCAATGGGCCAGGGCATCAGCAAGGCATTACCGGCGACGATAGTGCTGGCCTTCACCTTTGGCATTCTGTTCAACATGATCTTCACCTTTGGCGAGGAGTTCGGTTGGCGCAGTTATCTACTGCTTCGTCTCGCCCCACTGGGAGGCATTCCAGCCGCCATCATCACAGGCATCATCTGGGGATTGTGGCACGCGCCGTTGATCATCCTCAATGGCTACAATTATCCCGGCCATCCAATCCTCGGGGTTATCATGATGGTCGTCTTCACCGTCTCACTGAGTATGATCTTCACATGGCTGCGCTTCCGTTCAGGCAGCGTGTGGCCCTCGACACTGGCACACGCTGCCGTCAATGCGCAGTACAATTACGGGGTCTTGCTGCTCTCTCCTGCCGATTCTTTGCTGCGCGCCCCGATTGGCCTGGTTGGCCTCATACCGACGATCATCTTCGCGATAATACTGGCCGCGACAGGTCTCTTACATCCAGAACCGGACCATACGGGTGAGATGGCTAAAGCCATACCATAGTCGAGCGAGGCGCATATGCAAGAAGCCTACAAAGCGATTGCCGATCCCACACGGAGACGCATTCTCAAATACCTGCGCGGAGGCGAGCATACCGCCGGCGAGCTTGCAACATTCACCAGAGCAAGCCCCTCCGCGCTCTCGCACCATCTGACGGTACTGAAGCTGGCCGACCTGGTGCGCGTGGAGCGACGCGGCCAGTTCCAGGTCTATTCGCTCAACACCACCGTTTTTCAGGATTTGCTGACTGAACTGCTGGAGTGGTTGGGCGGAGGAGGAGATACCGCGTCAAACCAGAAAGAGGCTCATGAAGAACTGGCATCCGAGCAAGAGATTCGTGAAGAAACAACACCTGAGCAGAAATAATGGAGCAATAAGGATGGCTACCGAACATAATACCGAGAAGATCACTCCTGCTAGAAGACCATATGCTTTCGCCACACGGCTCATTATCGCGATTATCGCCCTGCAAGCGCTGGTTTCGCTTGTGGCTTATCCCTTCCTGCCAGATCGCGTTCCTTCGCACTGGAACGCTGCCGGACAGATCGACGCCTACATGCCCAAACCAGGTGCGGCGCTGCTCTTCCCGCTTATAAGCATCGGTCTCTTCGTACTGATTAATGCACTGATAGCAATTAGTCCGAGGTTGAACAACCAGAATCCGCAGGCTGGCCGCGACCTTGTAAACCTGCTGCTGGTCGGTATATCCCTGCTACTACTCGTAGTGCAACTGGCCGCTTTTGCTATTGCCATGCGCGTCGCTATTGATATGACGATGGTTGTCAGCCTGGTAGTCTCG
The DNA here is from genome assembly GCA_035294325.1 of Ktedonobacteraceae bacterium. Lineage (GTDB taxonomy): Bacteria > Chloroflexota > Ktedonobacteria > Ktedonobacterales > Ktedonobacteraceae > DATGLE01. Next base: position 7,556 of record DATGLE010000208.1, read on the forward strand.
CTGCTGTTTATCTTCATCGGCAACTATATGGGAAAGCTCCGGCGCAACTTCTGGGCCGGCATTCGTACACCGTGGACGCTCGCCAACGAGACGGTGTGGGAGCGGACACATCGTTTCGGGGGCTGGCTTTTCGTTGGCGGCGGCCTGCTCGGCGTCGTGACCAGCTTCATCCCGTCGCTGCGCCTCTATGGCCTCCTGGCGATTATAGTGGTTATCGCTGTCGCATCGATGGCCTGCTCATACATCGTCTACCAGCGCCTCGCGGCTGATGGCAGGCAGCCGCCGTTCAATTAACTTTCGCGGGTGAGCCACTCGCGAAGCTGAGCTGCATGGTCGCGGTAGTGTCTGAAGGAACAGCCAGCGATGATCTGCCAGGGCACCCAGTCCTGCGGCATATCCTTGAAACGCTGCGGATCGTTCAGATCCTCGTCGCTGAGATTCTCTATCGCGGCTAGCATGCTGGCATAGGCTTTGCGCTCCTCGCCGATAATATCATGCAGCGAGCGGTCACGGTTCTGCTGATACACAGCTTCGTTGCGCTCATCTTCGCTCAGGTTCCAGAGTTCGGAAGCGCCGGCCAGTGAGCGCTCGCGCAGCAAAGGCACCATCTCAAGTTCGTTCCATGCTATATGCGCGATAACATCTTTCACCGACCATTTGCCGGTGGCCCCGGGCTGATCCATGCGCGCCTCGTCGATCTGCGCCAGCAGCGCATCCCACTCCGCTCGCGCCTCCTTGAGCGTGCTGATAAACGTCGCCCTGTCCATCGAAATCTCCTTTCAATCTCCTATGGCAATCGTATTATTTATGCTGACTATAGCAAACAAAGAGGTCATTTCACGCCCGCTTTCAACGCATTTCGTCACTCTCTCATTTAATGCTCCCTTCCAAATTATCCACAGGATGTTATAATACGCGCCTGAGGGCGAAACGTTCTTGTTCTCTTTTGACAGAGCAGTAAGCAAAATGCTATCGCGACTGGTCTGTACACAATAACCGTAAAGCTACCGTTACTGGTCTGATGGACCGGCGCAATGAAAGGAGCCGACAATGGCCGGCGCACGCATCCTGGTCGTTAACGACACACAGGAGATCTTAGAGTTGTTCCGCCTGCTTCTGGAGGACGAAGGCTACGAAGTAATGCTCTCCTCCTTCCCTATCCAGAAAGTCACCGAAATAGAGCAGATGCACCCTGACCTTATCATCCTTGATTTTGTATTTGGCGACCAGAAGAGCGGCTGGCAGATGCTGCAAATGCTCAAGATGTGGAACTCCACTGCTTCTATTCCTATCATCGTCTGCACAGCAGCTACGCAACTTGTACGTGAGCAGGAGGGCTATCTCGTCTCCAAAGGAGTGCATGTGGTCTATAAGCCCTTCGATATCGACGAGCTACTGGCAGCGGTCAAGCAGGCGCTGGAGATCCCGGGCCATATCAGGCATCCCGATCAGGGTTGATAGCGATTCCCCTTTCTTTTGCCCACCAGCTTAGATGCGCGCAAGGTTGGGCGAGCTGAGCATACGATTGAGGAATTTGCTGGCGGTGCGCTTATCGACGCGCTGGCCGATGCGCGCTAACAGGACGTTAGCCGGCTCCATACTCACGTTCGGCTCGGTAGTCGGATACTCCTTGAAGCCTTGAGTAGCGAAAAGCTTTGCCAGCAGTTCGCGATAGCGATACATCGAGATGCCCAATCCCTCGGTATCCCAGTGCCACGAGAGGCCCACAGCAAAGAAGATCATATCCTCCAGGGCATCGAGTTCGAGCGCGAAGGCCAGCAAGTGGCGCGCGATGCCGAGGCCGCGCCAGTTCGCGCTGACCTCGATAGCCACTTCGTAGACGTTCTCGATGCCCTCCCACCACTCGTCGGCGGGCGCAATCGTGACCTGGCCGACAATCACGCCGGAGGGTGTATGCGCCAGTGTCAGCGCGCTATCGGAACTCTTCGCGATTCCCAGCAGCAATTGATGCTCGCGCTCGGGAAGGCGCGCGAAGGCTTTCAGGCCGCTATCGGGTCGCAGGCGCTCAACCAGCGAGGGCGGGCAGAAATCCCGCAGCAGGATCGGCCCTTTCTCCGTCTGGATCATTTTGCTGCGCGACGGGGCCGTGTCCCTGTTCATATGCAGCAGGTCGAACAGCCCGGCCAGGGGTGAGCGCTGGCGCGCAGTGGGGAATGCCTGGCGCATATAGGACGAGAGCAGCAGGTGCCGCACCAGCGCTACTGTATGCCTGTTGGTGCGGCTGATATTCCAGCGGCGCGGCTGCTCGGGGAAATCCTCTGCGCGATCCAGAAACGTCGCCGGAAAGTAGGAAGGCAGGGTATCTTTGCCCATTACCTGCTGCGCGGTCTCCTCCTCTTCCCGCGCGGCCTGCCACGCGGGCTGCCAGCGCTGCACCCACTCGTCCGGCAAGCGCTCCGGTAGTTGCTGGCCCGACATCTCCGCCCAGACCATCGACCACGCACGCGGCACCACGCGATAGAGGTCATAGCCCCCACCGCCAACGGCTACCCAGCGCCCGCCGCAATAGTTGTGCGCCAGCGCGTGCGCCGCTTTGATCTGCGCCTGGATGCCGCGCATGGTTAAAGAGAGGTGCGCGAGCGGATCCCAGGCATGGGGATCGCAGCCATGCTGGGTGATGATGATATCGGGCGCGAACGAGGCTGCCAGCGGCGAGAGCAGCGCATCGATGGCCTCGATATAAGAATCGTCCTCAGTAAACGGCTCCAGCGGCACATTAACGGAGTAGCCGCGCCCGCTGCCACGGCCGAGTTCGAGCACATCTCCGGTTCCCGGAAAAAGATAGCGGCCGGTTTCGTGCAGCGAGATCGTCATGACGCGCGGATCATCATAAAATGCGCGCTGCACGCCATCGCCATGATGCACGTCAAAATCGATATAGAGGATCTTGGCCTCGCTGGCTTGCAGCACGCTGGCAATGGCGACGGCGATATCGTTATAGATGCAGAAGCCCGACGCCCGTTCCGCCCAGGCATGATGCAGACCGCCGGCGGGGTGAAAGACGTGCAGCGGACGCTCATTACCGGCGAGCGCTCCGCCGGTGGGCAGACCAAGCACGGCGCTCATCGCCACCAGCGTACCACCTACGACGCGCGCCGCGGCTTCGTGCATGCCCGGTTGAGCGGGCGTGTCGCCATCGTCAAAGCCGTAGCGCAGAGCCAGCCGCGCACGCTCCCTGCGCTCTTCATCACTGCCGTCCCCCTGCTCCCGGCTCAGGCGCTGCACCGCCGCGATATAATCGGCGGTATGCACCAGGCGCAGTTCCTCCAGCGTCGCCGCGCGCAGGGGGAGCCGCGTGTACTCTTCGCCGGGCCGCCAGAGTCCGCTGCATTCCAGCAGATCCATAAGCGCCTTCAAGCGGCCCGGCTGCAACGGGTGGCCGGGGCCGAAATCGTAGTGCAACTCTGCGGGATCGAAGACCAGGCAGGTGCGATGCCTCATATCAGCCATGTTTCTCGCCTCCTCCTATTGGCGCGCCCTCTTGCTGTGGAGTGCCAAAGCTATACCGAATTCCCTCACGCTGCAAGCGCAGCAGCAAAGGCGTAGGATGGATGGTGCCCAGGCGCAGTGTCGCGCTATGCGGCACGCCCTCAGACGCGAGGGGCGCGGCCATGATGCTGCGAATGGGCACATGCAGTTCAGCCGCCAGCAGCAGCGTGCGTGTGAGCGGGGACATATCTCCTTCCGGCAGCGCAATATCGATCTGCATACCAGGCTCAAACGCGCCCATCGCGCGCGCGAGGGCATTGAGGAGGTCGCTGCGCGTAATCAGCCCGACAAGGATAGCGCGGTTCTCCTGGTCCGCCTGGCTATATTCTACGACGGGCAGGTAGTCCAGGCCGCGCTCGACCAGGATCTGGGCCGCCGCTGCCACGCTGGTTGTTGGCGTGACGCGGATCAGTGCACGGTGCATGACTTCGGCGACGCGCCGCTCCTGCCACATCCCGGCTCCCGCCTCGTCGCTCCTATCAACTGCCGCCGCCATGTTGATATCCTGCGCAGTGAGCACGCCCTGGAGTAAGAGCGCCGTCTTGCGCTGCTCGTGCCCTTCTGCCTGCTCCGCCAGGGAGAGGCTGACGGTGCGGGCTACCGGAAGATGATGAAAGCCATACTGGCGAAAGAGGCTGGCAGCATGAGCCAGCGTGTCATCAGGTGCGACTGTTATCAGTCGCGTCGTCATAATGTCGCGTACAATCATAGCCTGCACCCTCCCTCTTTAGTACGCAGCCGCGCGATTATGGACGTTAACCACCAGAGGAGGGAAAGTCTCCCGGTGCGCCTTTACCTGAAGCGTTCCCAATGGACGAAAGATTCCACAGGCTTGCGCGCCTGCGCCACCGGAGGTCTCCTGAGCCGCGCTTCCTCGTCCGGGTAGCCAAGCGAGATCACTGTGCGTACCAGGCGCTCTTCTGGAATGCCAAGCAGTTTTTTCGCTGCTGCCTGACCGCTGCCCGTGAACCAGCCGATGCATGAGCCAACACCATAGGCCAGGGCCGCGAGCATAATGCGCTCGCTCAGCCGCCCCTCGTCATAGGTTTCCTGACTTACACGGCCAGCGTCGCCCGCCATCACAAGTACAATTCCTGCCGCCGCACCCGCAAGATGCGCCGCGTGTCCCTCCACCTGTGATAACGCCTGCAAGGTAGCGCGGTCACGGATCACCACCAGATCCCACGGCTGGCGATTGCTCGCGCTGCCAGACCAGCGCACAACTTGCAGAATCGCATCGATTACTTCCTGCGGCACAGGCTCTGAACGGAACTGGCGCACCGCGCGCAGCCGGCGCAGAAACGCGATCAACTCCTGTGGCCGTTCAGCGGCTTTCATTGGTATCCCTCCTCAT
>DATGLE010000209.1:0-19216 GCA_035294325.1 Ktedonobacteraceae bacterium
CCTGACGCGATCCTCTTCTTTCGCATGGGCGACTTCTACGAGATGTTCGACGACGACGCGGAGATCGTCGCGCGCGAGCTGGAGATAGCGCTGACGCGCCGCGATTTCGGACGCGGCGAAAAATCGTCGATGGCCGGCGTGCCCCATCATGCCGCCGAGGGCTACATTGCTCGCCTTGTCAGCAAGGGCTATCGCGTCGCCATCTGCGAGCAGATGAGCGATCCCGCGCTCTCTAAAGGACTCGTGGAGCGTGAGGTGATCCGCGTCGTTACCCCCGGCACCGTCATCGATCCCGCCATGCTCGCCGCCAAGCGCAACAACTTCCTGGCCGGCGTGGTCGCGGGACGCGATGCCGTGGGCATTGCCTATATCGATATCACTACCGGCGAATTCGCCACGACGCAGTTCGCGACGCCTGAGCCGGCGCTCGCCATCCAGCAGGAAATCGCCCGCGTCGCGCCCGCCGAGGTGCTCGTCGAGTCCCGCCGCAGCCACCTGGGCAGCCGCAAACGGCGCTGGCTGGCCGCCGTGATGAGCGAGAAAGAGGTAAAGAAGCTCGGCAGCAACGGCAATGCCAATGCCGAGATCCCGGAACTGGACGACGAGGACGACGAAGAAGACGATTTCGCGCCCCTGGCAAAGCTGCTGGAGGGCAGCGCCGGGCACGTTACCCCCTATGACTCCCGCTATTTCTCGGAGGACGATGCACGCCGCCGCCTGCTGGCGCAGTTCGGCGCCGCCTCGCTGGAAGGCTTCGGCTGCGCACACCTGCCGCTCGCCATTCGCGCCGCCGGTGCCGTGCTGGCCTACGTGCAGGAGACGCAGAAAGGTCTGCTCCAGCAGCTCACCGCGCTGGAAACCTACTCCACCAGCGGCTTTATGACGCTCGATCCCTATACGCGCCGCAACCTCGAACTCTTCGAGACCGGGCGCAACGGCTCGGTCAAAGGATCGCTGCTCTGGGTGCTCGACAAAACGCGGACGCCGATGGGAGGCCGCCTGCTGCGCCGCTGGCTGGGGCAGCCACTTCTGTCCCTGACGGAGATTCAGCAGCGCCAGGAGATCATCGGCGAACTGCTGGGCGATACGCTCTTGCAGGCGAGGCTGGCCGAGGCGCTGAAAAAGGCGGGCGACGTTGAGCGCCTTATCAATCGCGTGCGCCAGCGCATCGCTACACCGCGCGACCTGATCGCGCTCGCCACCGGACTGCGCGCCGCCGCCGACCTGCGTTCCTGCCTCCCCGACGAGGAGGCCGATAACAAACCGGCTCTCGCACAGGTCATGCAGCGCGTCGCCGACAACGATGAGTGCGTTACGCTGATCGAGCGCGCCATCGTCGATGAGCCGCCCATCAGCATCACCGAGGGCGGCATCATCCGCGCCGGCTTCAGCGCCGAACTCGACGATTTGAAGCGCAAATCGCATAATGGCCGCCAGTGGATCAATGACCTGGAACAGCGTGAGCGCAGGCGCACGGGCATCAGCAACCTCAAAGTTGGTTACAACAAAGCCTTTGGCTATTTCATCGAGGTCTCGAACGCTAACCTGAACCGCGTTCCCAACGAGTATACGCGCCGGCAGACGCTCGCCAACTGCGAGCGCTTCATCACCTCGGAACTCAAAGAGTACGAGACACTTGTGCTCAATGCGCAGGATCGTATCAACAGGATGGAGAACGAGTTCTTCGTGCAACTGCGCGCGGACATCGCCCTGCATGCCTCGGAGAGCATCCTGGCTACGGCACACGCACTGGCCGAGATCGATGTCTATCTGAGTCTGGCGGAGGTTGCGGCGAAAAATAATTACTGCCGCCCGCAGCTCAACGATGGCGATACTATTCATATCGTTGCCGGGCGCCATCCCGTCGTCGAGCAAACGCAGCCAGAGACACCCTTTATTCCCAACGATACCAACCTCTCCAACCACGACGCGCAGATCGTCATTATCACCGGCCCCAACATGGCCGGCAAATCGACCTATCTGCGCCAGGTCGCGCTCATCGTGCTGATGGCACAGATCGGCAGCTATGTCCCGGCGGAGGCCGCCACCATCGGCCTCGTAGATCGCATCTTCACGCGCATTGGCGCGCAGGATGACCTGGCAACGGGCCAGAGCACGTTCATGGTCGAGATGGTCGAGACGGCGAATATCCTGCACCACGCCACGCCGCGCAGCCTGATTATCCTCGACGAAATCGGGCGTGGCACCAGCACCTACGATGGCCTGGCTATCGCGCGCGCCGTCGTCGAATACCTGCACAACAATAAGCGCAGCGGGGCGCGCACGCTCTTCGCTACTCACTATCACGAACTGGTCGAGGTCGCGCAATTGCTGCCGCGCATTCGCTGTATGAATGTCGCCGTCACCGAGGAGGGTGGCAGCGTCGTTTTCCTGCGCAAGATCGTGCCGGGCGGCGCCGATAAAAGCTACGGCGTCCACGTCGCGCAGCTCGCCGGCATTCCGCGCCCGGTCATTCACCGCGCCCAGGAGATCCTGGAGGAGCTTGAGCACAGGGGCGATGCGAAGGCGCGTCGCAAGGCTATGCGCGATATCACCATGCCGGCAGCCTGGCAGATGACGCTGTTCGCCTCCGAACCCCATCCGCTTATCGAGGAGTTGAAGACGCTGGCTATTGACGAACTCACCCCCATCGAGGCCATCAGCAAGCTCTACGAACTACAACAACGCGCCAGAAAGGAGACCTGACCCCGGGCCTGCGCGCGGCGAAGCCGTGCCAGAGTTATAGAGTGTATTGGTGTGGGGAAAACGCGCTTCACGCATTTTCCCCACACCAATACACTCTATAAGGTGAGTGCCGCAGGCACAAGCGAGCGCGTAGAGACGGATCTTGCCCCCCCAAAAAGGACAGCTTTTGAATAAATCCATGCTCACCCGTGTTATCATAAGAAAGAGAGTTAGTGTACACTTTACAATAAATATTCTGGAGGAAGGATGACAACGCAAGAACAGGCCCCTGTAGAACAGAAGACCCTTGAACAACTCTGCATCAACACCATCCGCACACTCGCAATGGACGGCGTGCAAAAGGCGAACTCGGGACATCCCGGCACCGCGATGGCGCTGGCCCCTCTCACCTACCTGCTCTGGACGCGCTTCATGCGCTACAATCCGCGCAACCCCGCATGGGCGAACCGTGATCGCTTCATTCTCTCGGCGGGTCATGCCTCCATGCTGCTCTACAGCATGCTGCATCTCACCGGCTACGATCTATCGCTGGAAGACCTCAAGCAATTTCGCCAGTGGGGGAGCCGCACGCCGGGGCATCCCGAATACAGAGATACGCCGGGTGTCGAGACTACAACCGGCCCGCTCGGTCAGGGCTTTGCCAACGGCGTCGGCATGGCGATTGCGCAGCGTTTCCTTGCCGCTCGCTATAACCGCCCCGGCTATCCTATCATCGATCACTATGTCTATGCGATTGCCAGCGATGGCGATTTGATGGAGGGTATCGCTTCGGAAGCGGCTTCGCTGGCCGGTTTTCTGAAGCTGGGCAAACTGATCTACTTTTACGATAACAACCATATCACGATTGAAGGAAATACTTCTCTTGCCTTCGGCGAGGATGTCGGGCGCCGCTTCGAGGCGTATCACTGGCATGTGCAGGAGGTAGCAGATGTTAACGACCTGGAGGCGCTGGAGCGGGCCATTCTCGCGGCGCAGGCTGAAAGCGAGCGTCCATCGCTCATCATCGTGCGCTCGCACATCGGCTATGGCAGTCCCCATAAGCAGGATAGCGCCAAAGCTCACGGCGAGCCACTTGGCGCGGAAGAGGTCGAACTGACGAAGCGCAATCTTGGATGGCCCACCGAGGAGCCTTTCTACGAACCCGAGGAGGCCGTAGCATACTTCCGCCAGGCTATCGAACGCGGAGCAGCCCGGGAGCAGGCATGGCAGGAACTGTTCAACGCCTACTCCGCCGAGTATCCCGATCTGGCCGCGCAGTGGCAGCAGGAGATGAGCGGAGACCTTCCGGCAGACTGGGAGAGCGCGCTTCCCACCTTCCAGGCCGGTGAGGCGCTGGCGAGCCGTGTCGCATCGGGCCAGGCGCTCAACGCCATCGCCGCGAAGCTGCCAGGACTGATCGGCGGCGCCGCCGACCTTGCTCCTTCGACCAACACTTATATGAAGGGCCTGGGCGACTTCGGACCGGAGGAGAATGGCCGCAACATGCACTTTGGCATCCGCGAGCATGCGATGGGCGGCATCCTGAACGGCATGGCCCTCTACGGAGGACTCATTCCCTTCGGCGCCACCTTCCTGATCTTCTCGGACTACATGCGTCCATCTATTCGCCTCGCCGCGCTGATGGGCCTCAAGACCATTTACGTCTTCACCCACGACAGCATCGGTCTGGGCGAAGATGGCCCGACGCACCAGCCCGTCGAGCAGCTCGCGGCCCTGCGCGCCATACCGGGCCTGACCGTCATTCGCCCCGGCGACGCCAACGAAACGGCGCAGGCGTGGCGCGTCGCGATCAAACATCCAGGCCCCGTCGCCCTGGCGCTGACGCGCCAGGCACTGCCAACGCTTGATCGTTCAACGCTGGCCGACGCCAGCAACTTGACAAAGGGCGGTTACATCTTGCTTGATAGTAAGGGGACGCCGCAGATCATCCTCATCGCCACCGGTTCGGAACTGTCGCTGGCCGTAGATGCCGCGAAAAAACTGCAACAGGACGGCGTTGCTGTGCGTGTAGTAAGTATACCAAGCTGGGAATTGTTTGAAGAACAGGACGAGACCTATAAAGAAGCTGTGCTGCCGAAGAGCGTGAAGGCCAGGCTTGCCATCGAGGCGGCCTCACCTCTGGGTTGGGAGCGTTACGTCGGGCCACAGGGTGCAACTATTACGCTCGACCACTTCGGCGCCTCGGCCCCGGCGAAGGTCATCTTCCAGAAGTTCGGCTTCACTGTTGAGCATGTCATTGAGCAGGCCAGAGCATTGTTATCAGAAGAATAAGACGGATGGATGATAACAAAGGCAGGGGCAAGGCAGGGGCAAGCCCTGCCTCTACATGTAGAGATGGGGCTGGCCCCCATCTTTCCCTGTAGAGATGGGGCTGGCCCCCATCTTTCCCTGTCGAGATGGGGCTGGCCCCATCCACGAAGGCGTCTTGAAAGGAGAGAGAATAATGACCAATCCACTGCTGCAACTTAAAGCGCAAGGGCAGAGTGTCTGGTACGATAATATTGACCGCGCGCAGCTCGCCGATGGGCGGTTCCAGCGCATGATTCAGGAAGACGGTATCTCAGGCGTCACCGCCAACCCGACCATTTTTGACAAATCAATCAGTTCCGGCCACGCCTACGATGAGCAAATGACGCAGCTCATCCGCGAGGGCAAGGGCACCAACGAGATCTACGAGGCGCTGGTAATTAAAGATATCCAGACCGTCGCCGACCTGCTGCATCCGATCTACGAGAGCACCGAGGGGAGGGATGGCTATGTCAGCCTTGAGGTCTCGCCGGAACTGGCGCACGATACGCAGGGCACGCTGGCTGAGGTGCGCCGCTTCTGGAAGATGGTGGATCGCCCTAACCTGATGATTAAAATTCCAGGGACGCCAGAGGGCCTCCCCGCCATTTATGAGGCGCTGCGCGATGGGATCAACATCAATATTACGCTCATCTTCTCTATCGAGACCTATCGCCAGGTCGCCGATGCCTACCTGCGCGCTCTGGAGGATCGCAACGGAGAGGGACAGGATATCAGTTCAATAGCCTCCGTCGCCAGCTTCTTTGTCAGCCGCGTCGATACCCTGGTTGACAAATTGCTGGACGAAAAGATCAAGGCCAGCAGCGATCCCGCCGAGCAGCAGAAGCTCAAATCCCTGCAAGGGAAAGCGGCCATCGCCAACGCCCGCCTGGTCTACCAGGAGTTCAAACGCATCTTCAGCACGCCGCGCTTCGAATCGCTCAAGCACGCCGGCGCACGAGTGCAGCGCCCGCTCTGGGCCAGCACCAGCACCAAGAACCCGGCATACCGCGACGTGCTCTATGCCGAGGAACTGATCGGCCCCGATACCGTGGACACAATGCCGCTGGAGACCATCCAGAACTTCCGCGATCACGGCAGAGTACGCTACAGTATCGAAGATGATCTGGATGGCGCCCGCGCCACGCTTGACGAGTTGGAGAAGATCGGCATTCATTACGATCAGATCACGCAGCAATTGCAGGATGAGGGCGTGAAGAAGTTCGCCGATTCCTTCCATGATCTGTTCAAGGGGATCGAAAGCAAGCATCAGGCCATCCAGGCGGGCCAGGCGGCGCACTGACGCACTGTCTTCCCCGCCCCGGCGTTCGCGCGGCACAGCCGCGCATAGGGTCGAGTGTGTTGTGGGGCATGCACGAAGCGCATGCCCCACAATACACTATCTCATCCCTGGCGCGGCGGAGCCGCGTCAGAATTGGAAAGTGTTCTGTGAACCATGCGCGAAGCGCATGGTTCACAGAACACTTTCCAAAAAGGCGAGCGCGAAGGCGCGAGCAAGTCAGGGTAGCAGAAAGCATACACTCTAAATTTGTTGACAGGCCGCGTACAATAAAGGAGAAAAGTGCCAGCATGAATCCATAACAGAGCAAAGATATCCGCTGCACTGCCTGAAAAGCCTGAGGATACAGAGAGAAAGTAGAAGATACGTAAAGTACACACTAAAGAATAGCTTAGCAACATTTCAGGAGATTTTCGCATGCCTCAGCGTAGTGCCATCGAGGCGCCCAACCCCTTTCGCGAGGGGCTACGTATCAAACAAAGCCCGGAACCATGCGTCATGGTCATCTTTGGCGCAACCGGGGACCTGACGCACAGGAAACTGTTGCCGGCGCTCTACAACCTGGCGCTGGAACATCCATTGCCAGCGGGCTTCTCTGTTGTAGGTTTCGCACGGCGCCCCTACGATGATGAAATATTCCGCCAGCAGGCTCTCGACGCAATCAACGCCTATTCGCGGCAAAAGCCTGTCAATCCGCAGGTGTGGGAGAGCTTTGCCTCCGGCATACACTACCTGCAATCCAATTTCTATGACCCGGAAGGGTATGAAAAACTCAATAATTTATTGAACATGCTCGATCATGAGCGCGGCACAGGCGGTAATCGCATCTTTTACCTCTCTACGCCGCCGAGCCAGTATCCCGAAATTATCCAGCGCCTCGGCGCGGCCGGCCTGAACAGAAATCGCAAGGGCTGGACGCGTCTCATTATCGAGAAGCCATTCGGCCATGATCTCGCATCGGCGCGCGAACTCAATCGCCAGGTCGGCAAAGTCTTTAAAGAAGACCAGATTTATCGCATCGACCACTATCTCGGCAAAGAGACGGTACAGAACATCCTGGTGTTTCGCCTGGCGAACGGCATCTTCGAGCCGGTATGGAACCGGCGCTACGTCGATCACATCCAGATCACCGTCGCCGAAGATATCGGCATTGAGGGGCGCGGCGGCTATTATGAGGAGGCGGGCGCGATTCGCGATATGGTCCAGAACCATATGCTGCAACTGCTCACGCTGGTAGCGATGGAACCGCCCATTACCTTCGAGGCCAACGCCGTGCGTGATGAGAAGGTCAAGGTGCTGCACGCCCTTCAGCCATTAACGGGCCGCGATGTCGTCACAAACACCATTCGTGCGCAATATGGCCCCGGCTGGGTTGGCGGGCGCCAGGTCCCTGGCTACCTGGAGGAACCCGGCGTCTCGCCTACATCCACCACAGAGACCTATGTCGCGCTGAAACTTTTCGTTGACAACTGGCGCTGGGCCGGCGTACCATTCTACTTGAGGACTGGTAAACATCTACCCAAGCGCGTCACGGAAATCGCCATTCAATTTAAACAGGCGCCGCTGATGATCTTTAAGCGCAGCGAGGCGCAAGGCCAGGTAGAGCCGAACGTGCTCACCCTGCGCATTCAACCGGATGAGGGCATTTCGCTCAAGTTCGGCGCCAAAGTGCCCGGCACCGATATGCAGATCCGCTCGGTAAACATGGACTTTTTCTATGGCTCCTCGTTTGTGCGCGAGCAGCCGGAGGCATACGAACGCCTCCTGCTTGACTGCATGCTCGGCGACTCCACGCTCTTTACGCGCCGCGATGAGGTTGAGGCGCAGTGGACGTTTATTCAGGGCATCCTGGACGAGTGGCAAAACGAACCGCCCTCGACCATCCTGACCTATGAAGCGGGCACCTGGGGACCTCAGGCCGCCGACGAGTTCATCTGGCGCGATGGGCATCGCTGGCGCCGGCCCTGACGCGGCGCGCCCGCGAGTCGTTAAGCACGAGGCAAATTACGAACCTGTCTGGATGAACACTGTGGCGTTCACTTTGATGAAGGGGATCGGGAATGGCTAAGCATAATTCTGCCGACCTGGAGGTATCATTACCCTGGGCCGGGAAACAGGTAGAGACGACAGAAGTTGAGGAGCAGCTTTCTCGCCTCTGGCGTCTGGCCGCCGATAATGTACGTATCGGTCAGAATATGAATGTGCGCACCAGCGTGCTTAACTTCGTTATCTGCGCCCCGGATGCCGAGACAGCGCGCCAGGCCAGCGCACTGATACGCGATCTCTCCAGCACTCATATAGCGCGCCTCACCCTCTTGATCTTCGATACTCGCCTGCCATCCGCGGTCTCCACATGGGTAACGCTGCGCTCATTTCCCATCATCTCGGATCTCATGCGTCACCACTTTGAGCAGATCACCGTGATGACTACCGGCTCGGCGGCCTACGCCAGTGCCGATATTATCCAGCGTTTCCTCAAGCCCGATCTACCCGTCTATCTGTGGTGGCTGAACGATCCCGCCGAGAGCGTCATCTTCTCGCGCCTCGCCGGCATCAGCAGCCGGGTCATCGTCGATTCAAACAGCTTCTTCGCTCCGCAGCAGGGCATCGAGTCGCTCCTGGCGCTGCTACAGGACCTGCCGGGCACCGCGTTGAGCGATCTCAACTGGGGACGCATCACTCCCTGGAGAAACCTGGTAGCCCAGTTCTTCGACTCCCAGGAGTACATACCCTACCTGGGTGGCGTGAACCGCATCGAAATCGAACATGCTGTCGCCCCCCTCGCCGGGCATATACGCACCGAGCAAGGCGATATCTCACCCAATCCTACGCGCGCTTTGCTCTTCGCCGGCTGGCTCAAGGCCAGTCTGAACTGGCGCCTTGTGGACGCTCCCCTCTCCAGGCAGCTCGATCCCATGACAGGCTCCTATACCTGGCAGTTGACACGCACTACCGGGCCGTTAATGGTAAGCGCGGCCACGTCCGACGAGATGTATGGAGGCCGCACAGGCAAGCTCGGCTACAGCGGGGAGGCGACGCTCACGATTCGCCCGCGCGTACAGCCCAATTTACGCCCCGGCACACTCTGCTACCTGCGCCTGACCAGCGACCTCAATACTACGCACGCCACCTTTACAATCAACCGCGAAGAGGACGCCGATCATGTGCTCACCTCCGTTGAACTGGCGCACGGGACGAGGCCGCGGCGCGTGGTGAGCCTGGCCGCAACCCAGAAGGTGGGTCAACTGCTCCACGACGAACTGGAGATCATGGGGCGCGACCAGCTTTATGAAACATCGCTGCGCCATGTGTTCGAGATGCTCAGCTGATATATAGATGAATGAGGTCTAACCAACGCAATGTGCATTTTCTTTTCTGATTGCGCACCGCAGCGCGGTGCGCCAGGAGGTAAAGTCTGCGGGCACGGCGTCTGCGGCGCCGTGCCCGCAGACTTTACCTCCTGAGATGCGCCCCAGGCGCGAGAAGTCAGGAAGAGTACGCAGGAGAATTCAGGAGCTATTTATGGCTATCGAAGTTTTTGCCGATACAGATACATTGAGTCACGCGGCGGCGCGATACGTTGTGCGTGTCGCACAGGAAGCCGTCGTTACGCATGGGCGCTTTACCCTGGCCCTCGCCGGGGGTTCCACGCCCAAAAAACTCTACGCCCTGCTGGGCGAGGAGCCATATCGCAGTCAGATCGATTGGGCGCTGACGGAAATCTTCTGGTCCGATGAGCGCTGTGTGCCGCCGCAAAGCGAAGAGAGCAACTATGCGCTGGCCCGGGAGGTCCTGCTTGGCAAGGTTCCCATTGCCGCCGCGCAGATTCACCGCATGCCGGCGGACCGGCCCGACCGCGATCAGGCCGCGCGCGAATATACGCTCGAAATGCAGCGCGTCTTCGGCACCAGTGGCATCCCGAGCTTCGACCTGATCCAGCTTGGCATGGGACCGGAGGCGCACACCGCCTCGCTCTTCCCTCATCAACCTGCCCTGCACGAGCAAACGCGCCTGGTAATCCCTGTGAGCGGCGTGCCCAAGCCCCCACCCGACCGCCTGACCTTCACCCCGCCGCTGCTGAATGCCGCCATGCATGTGCTGTTCCTGGTCACAGGCGAGGAGAAGGCCGATGCGCTCCAGGCCGTTCTGGAAGGCGCGTACCGGCCCGACGAATATCCCGCTCAGATCGTGCGCCCGGCAAAGGGTGAGGTTACGTGGATGCTCGATAGCGCCGCCGCCAGCAAACTACGGCGCAGGGTATAGGGAGGAAAGTGGACTGATATGATTGGACTGGTTCCCTCGATTCTCTCCGCCGATTTCACGCGCCTGGGAGAGCAGGTGCGCGAGGCAGAGGAGGCGGGCGCGCAGCGCATCCAGATCGACATTATGGACGGCCATTACGTCCCGAACATCACCATGGGGCCTCTGATCGTTGAGGCCGTGCGCCGCTGCACGAAGTTGCCCCTCGAAGCGCACCTGATGATTACCAACCCGCAGGATTACATCGAGACCTTCGCGCAGGCCGGAGCCGATGTCATCATCGTCCACCAGGAGACCTGCCCGCACCTGCATCGCATTATCCAGCAGATCAAGGAGGCGGGCAGAATGGCCGGCGTTGCCCTCAACCCCTCCACGCCCGTCTTTCTGCTTCAAGATGTTCTTTCGCTGCTCGACCTGGTGCTCATCATGACTGTCAATCCCGGCTTCGGTGGTCAGGAGTTCATTCCCGAAACGCTGCCTAAAATTTCGTATCTGCGCCAGCTTCTGACACAGCGCGGCCTGCATTGCGATATCGAGGTCGACGGCGGCATCCACGAGGCCACGATCTCCCAGGTTGTCAAAGCAGGGGCAAACCTGCTGGTAGCCGGCTCGGCAGTCTATAACGACAGGGAGAGCGTGAAGGACGCAATCAGCAGGCTGCGACGGGCCATAGCTCTCGTTCACAATGAATAACGACCAGAAGCGGTAACAGGTTCTGTGAGTAGCGGCGCGATGATGCAGTTTAACTTTGTAAACCGAGCACTGCGAGCGTAACCATGCTCGAAGGTAAAAGGTAAAGAGCATCATCGCGCCCGTCCGGATCATCGCGCGCCTACGCACAGAGAGAGAACTCTGAACTCGCAGGCTAAACTTCTTCAGGAAGGCGGTAACATTTCTCAAATGCACGATGACATCACCGACATTCCAGGCATCCGTGTGGGACACGACACCAATCTGGAAGCAGGCACCGGCTGCACCGTCATTCTCTGCGATACGCCCGCAGTGGGGGGCGTCGATGTGCGCGGCGGCGCGCCCGCCACGCGCGAAACCGATCTGCTGCGCCCGCTGCACATGGTTGAGGAGGTACACGCCATCCTGCTTACGGGTGGCAGCGCCTTCGGACTCGACGCGGCGGGCGGCGTCATGCGCTACCTCGAAGAGCATGGGGTAGGCTTCGATGTAGGCGTGGCGCGCGTTCCCATCGTTCCCGCTGCGGCCATTTTTGACCTCGGCCTCGGCTCGGCCAGCATCCGTCCCGATGCAGAGGCGGGGTATCGCGCCTGCGCATGCGCCAGCGCCGGCCCCGTCGAGCAGGGCAACGTTGGCGGTGGCACCGGCGCCACCGTGGGCAAAATGCTCCATCCCGCCCTCGCTATGAAGGGGGGCCTGGGTTCGGCCAGCACGAAACTTGCCAGCGGCGCGCTGGTCGGTGCGCTGGTTGTCGTCAACGCGCTGGGCGATATCATCGATCCCCAGACGCAGCAGGTCATTGCCGGTACGCGTCACATTGCCGGAGATGGCGACGCGTTATTCTCCTCCAGCCCTTTCGGTAACACCACTATCGCCGTTGTCGCCACCAGCGCCTCGCTCACCAAAGAGGAAGCGAACAAGGTTGCTCAGATGGCACACAATGGCCTTGCGCAGACGATTCGGCCTGCGCACACCATGTTTGATGGCGATACGGTTTTCGCGCTGGCCCTGGGACCCAGATCAACCCCCAGACCTGATCCCGCCATAGCCGCGCAGCAGTTGAGCATGCTGGGAGCGGCGGCGGCGGCCACGCTTGCGCGCGCTATCGTCAAGGCCGTGCGCCATGCAGGCGACCTGCACGGCATACCGGCGGCGCGTCATGATGCGCTGTAACGATTTAATCGGGCATCCCTTCCATGCACAGGAAACATCACCAGACTATTTTCTTAATACGCATCATTGAATGGAAGATAAGCTTATCAGCGGGTGGGCAGAACTCCAATCCTTTACAGTTGCAGCATTACATCACGCGACTAAGGTTGTAGCATTACAAATAACACAACGCCCACGCCAACCAGGATGAGCAGGACGCAGGCCAGAATTACCAGAGCGAACGTATAGCTACGCGAACTGGTGAGCGCTTCTGGTAATATATCGGCCACGCGCCTTTCTGAGCGCATGGGCACCTCTCGCTTCGCGGTCAAGGTCTTTAAGCCGCCGGTTGCCAGATCCCAGGAGTGTGTGGCGAAGTCGATAGCATGCTCCTGGACCACCTTATCAGAAGGGCCTGTAGCGGACCGCGCCGGTGATGAAGGCAGAGGAAGGGGAGCGGATTGAGGCGCAGATGGCGCCGTGGAAGCCGGGGGGATCGAGCGGGATGGAAGGATAATTTGTGGCCGGCGTGGCAGGAGCCTCGAAGACTGAGCATCAGATGTTGGCAACGTCACAGCTTTTCTCCGCTAGTTTCAATCCTCAGCAGTTTCTGGTGAACTGCTGCTACGCCCGCGCTTTCAGACCAGCCGCATTTTGAAGGGACGATATACAAACATACGCACTACAGGATCTTTGTTCTATATACTATTTTAGCCAGATACTGAGAATTCGCAAGAGGTGTATGACCAATGGGTTATGGATTGATCTATCCAGTGGGTGTCTCGCCCACCTCGAGCGTTGCCAGGAGGGCATTGAGCATACGCCCCGTCGCTCCCCAGATACAATAGGGGCCATAGTCATAGAAATGCACGATATGCGGCTGCCCGCCGCGCGTCCAGCGCTCGGTTCGCGCGATAGCAGGATCGGCCAGGGCGCGCAGCGGAGCCACAATCACCTCGGTCACTTCGCTCGCCTGCAAGCGCAGTGGTCCCAGGCCCGGCGGCAAGAACGCCACCACGGGCGTAATCACGTAGTTGCTCACTGATGTAAAGACGGGAGCGAGAGCACCCAGCACCTCTACCCTGGCGGGATCGAGGCCAATTTCCTCCTGCGCCTCGCGCAGCGCCGTCATCACCACGGAAGGATCGCCTGGATCGGCCCCTCCGCCGGGGAAAGCGATCTCGCCGCTGTGCGCCCGCAGCGTGCTCGCTCGCCGGATAAAGGCCAGGCAGGCTTCTCCCTCTTTATCAAAGAGCGGCACCAGCACAGCCGCCGGTCGCACTCCGACACGGCGCCCCAGTACCTCCGCGCTACGCTCGTCCGCTTGCTCTACCGGCAGCAGCCGCCCGCGCAGGATGCGTAAGATCTCCACGGTTGTATAGCTACCCATAGTTAACATTGTAGCATAAACTCATAAGGAGGGGCCTTGCATCGTTATGATACAATATGATGGACAAAAAATCGGAGAGATCTGCGAAAAAGCTGCGTTTTGGCTTGCATTCACTGACGGCTTTTGGTATAATTAAAGCATCGAGTGGGGGTATGCTTTGTCCAGGCGCTTATTGTGCCATTTATTGGCGTACCTGCCTGCGCGTATCGTTTCGTATCACCGTTCTGTAGAGCAAACAAGTGGTCGATCTCAAACAAAATAACTCTTGCCAGCAAGAAACACCAGGGACAGAAGACCGAAACGATTACCGCTTGAGCACCCCCTCCGATAAGCCCAGATTCGATGGCACATTCCCCGTGATTCCGACTGAAATGCGGGCTATCTTTCTCATTAATTGAAGCCTTTCGGTCTTAAAGCGGGCAGGAATGATGGCACACATCCTGCGGCGCCGGCGTGTGGAATGCAGCCGCGAAGAAGGCAAAAACCGTGGATCGAAGGGGGTTTTTTACCCATGCAAGCACAACAGCACGGCGACCTTTCGACAATGCCAGCGGCAAATCTTAACAGCGGGCGGGTACAGACGATGATCGATGAAAACGACCCACAAGGGCCAATGAATACGAACCCCGAAGAAGTGGAAGACCTCAATCAGAACGAAATGGAAGCGTTGCTGGCGGCATCAACCACTCCTATCAATATCAAGCGCGGGGATGTCGTCGAGGGCGTGATCGTGCGAATTGACCAGGACGAGATCCTGGTTGATATCGGCCTCAAGTCCGAGGGCGTTCTCTCGACGAAAGAGCTGCCAGCAAGTGGCTATGGCTCCTTTAACGAACTGCACCTCAACGATAAAGTCCTGGTCTACGTCATCCAGCCAGAGACAGCAGAAGGGCATGCAGTCCTCTCGCTCAAGCGAGCCAATACCGAGCGCCAGTGGCGCATAGCGGAGGAACAATATAAGAACGGCGAGCTGCTCAAAGCCAGAGTCATCGACTACAACAAAGGCGGCCTGATCGTCGATGTCGCCGGCATTCGCGGCTTCGTACCCATCTCTCAGATTCTCAATCTGAAGCGCGAAGAGGTAGCCTCTGGCGGCGAGAGCCAGGAGACGGCGGCCAAGCTCCAGAGCATGAAGGACAAAGAGCTTCAGCTCAAAATCATCGAGATCAACCGCGCGCGCAACCGCCTGATCCTCTCCGAGCGCCTGGCCGTTCAGGAGTGGCGCCAGCGCCGCCGCGAAGAACTGCTCGATGAACTCAAGCCCGGTGAGGTACGCAAGGGCGTGGTGAGCAATCTCGCCAACTTCGGCGCTTTCGTGGACCTGGGAGGCGCTGATGGCCTGGTGCATATCAGCCAGCTCGCCTGGAGCCGCGTCAATCATCCCAGCGAGGTCCTGCACGTCGGTCAGGAGGTCGAGGTCCAGGTGCTCTCCGTCGATAAAGAGAAAAAGAAGATCGCGCTCTCTATCAAGCGCGCCGAGGTCGACCCCTGGACCACCGTGGCACAGCGTTATTCGCCGGGACAGATCGTGACCGGCACGGTGACGAAGATTGCTCCGTTCGGCGCTTTCGCGCGCATCGAAGATGGCATCGAAGGGCTGATCCATCTTTCCGAATTGACGCCCGGCGTCGATCCCAAGACGATCCTGCACGAGGGCGCTCAACTCCAGTTGCGCATCCTGCGCATCGAGCCGGAGCGGCGCCGTCTTGGTCTCAGTCTGCGCCAGGTCGAAGAGCCTGAAACAAAAGAGGCGGCGGAGGCCGCGCCCGAAGGGCAGTCGACTGCGCCGCAGGGGACGGCCATGCCTTCGCTGGAAGCTACGCCACCCTCGGAGGCCGGGGTATCTCATCAAGAGGCCAGCGCCAGGCGCGAGGCCCGGGGCGAACGGCGTGAGCGCGGCGAACGCAACTCCGGCAATCCCCTGCTGAGCGGGCTGCCAGACGAAGGCGAAACGACGGCGATGGCCGAAGCCTTCCGCGCCGCCGCTCGCCAGCGCTCGAAAGAAGAGGCGGAGAATTCCGAGCAATAGCGCGGAACAATCCGGCTTCTCTCTTGCCCGCACTGCTCGCCGCCGGCGGCGCTTCATACACATTGGTTGTAGCGGCATATACGGCGGATTCCGTCCGGCCCATATGCCACTACAACCAGATAAGCCGCCGGTGGCGAGAGGCCCGAATAGCTGCATAATTGTGAATCTCCATAACTTTTCCCTTCTTGTTTCTCACACTTCCAGGTGATATACTCTTCCTAACAGACATCTTTCAATGTTGACATGATCCAGTTGCAGGATCACCCATTGATGAAGAGGAGAGCGACAGAAAAAAAACGGAGAACAGAGAGCTTGTGATGATCCTCATCGCTTAACAAGCATTCGTACCTGAACAGATGAGTACTGACCTCTCCGCTGCGATATGCTCCCGGCAATGCAGTGCAGAGGTCGATTGTTTCTAAGTGAGATGTAAGAGCGTGTATAGACAGACGGGAGGGTTACGTTGCTATCCTTGACGCTGTATGATGGGTGTTGTATGATGAATCACAGAGTTTACCTGAGCGACACAGAGGGCCCGGTTCCACCCTCTGCCACTGAAAGGGGGGTGACAAACAGGTGAACGATAGAGATAGGTTTGACAAGTTCACAGAGCGGGCCAGGAAGGTCCTGAGTCTCGCACAGGAAGAAGCCCAACGCTTCCAGCACAACTACATTGGCACCGAACACCTCCTGTTGGGACTGGTCCGTGAGGGGGAAGGTGTCGCAGCAAAAGTTCTAGCAAATCTCGGCGTCGAACTGAACAAGGTTCGCAGCGCCGTTGAATTTATCATTGGTCGTGGAGACCGCATCGTGCTCGGTGAGATCGGCCTGACTCCACGCGCCAAAAAGGTGATCGAGCTGGCCGTCGATGAAGCTCGCCGCCTGAATCATCATTATATCGGGACAGAACACCTCCTGCTCGGTCTGGTGCGCGAGGGTGAAGGCATCGCCGCTGGCGTTCTGGAGAGCCTGGGTGTCAATCTGGAGAAGGTGCGCACGCAGACTATTCAGGTGCTCAGCCAGTCGGGCGCCCCTCATGAGCGCGATCCCAAGCACTCGAAGACTCCCACTATCGATCAGATGGGCATCGACCTTACCGCCGCCGCCCGCGCCGGCACCCTCGATCCCGTCATCGGTCGCCATCAGGAGATAGAGCGCGTAATCCAGATCCTTTCCCGCCGTAACAAGAACAATCCTGCCCTTATCGGAGAACCCGGCGTCGGCAAGACCGCTATTGTAGAGGGCCTGGCCCAGCGCCTCGTCGCGGGCGAGGTTCCCGAAACGCTGGCGGGCAAACGCTTGCTGACGCTCGATGTCGGCTCTCTGGTGGCGGGTACGAAATATCGCGGTGAGTTCGAAGAGCGGCTGAAGAAGATCATCGAGGAGATCCGCAATAGCCGCGACTGCATTATCTTCATCGACGAGGTGCATACCCTGGTAGGGGCTGGCGCAGCCGAAGGCGCGGTTGATGCCGCGAACATCCTCAAGCCGGCGCTCTCGCGCGGTGAACTACAGTGCATTGGCGCTACTACCCTCGATGAGTATCGCAAATATATCGAACGCGACGCCGCGCTGCAACGTCGCTTCCAGGAGGTCATTGTACGCGAGCCTACCATTGAGGAGACCATCGAGATCCTCAAGGGCATTCGCGAGCGCTACGAGCAGCACCATCGCCTGATTATCACTGATGAGGCGCTCAAGGCGGCAACCGATATGGCAAGCCGCTACATTACAGATCGCTTCATGCCCGATAAAGCTATCGATCTGATCGATGAGGCAGCCAGCCGCGTGCGCATGCAGAACTCGCTCGCACCCCTTAATCTCAAGGAGGCGAAGCGCGGCCTGGAGTCGGTGCTGCGGGAGAAGGAAGCAGCGATCCAGCAGCAGGAATACGAACTGGCAGCGGAACTACGTGACCGCGAGGTGAAACTGCGAGATCGCATTGCCAAGCTGGAGGCCGGATGGCATACCGAACGGGGCACGGATAAGCCGGTGGTCGGCGAGGAGGAGATCGCGCAGATCGTCTCCATGTGGACCGGCATCCCCGTGATGCGTATAGCGCAGGAAGAGTCGCAGCGGCTGCTCCAGATGGAAGAGGCTCTGCACGCTCGCGTGATCGCGCAGAACGAGGCCATCGAGAAGATCTCCCGCGCCGTTCGCCGCGCTCGCGCCGGCCTGAAAGATCCGAAACGACCCATTGGCTCGTTCATCTTCATGGGGCCAACCGGCGTCGGTAAAACAGAACTGGCCCGCGCCCTCGCCGAGTTTATGTTCGGCAGCGAGGAGGCGCTTATCAAGATCGACATGTCAGAGTTTATGGAACGCCATGCGGCGGCACGCCTGGTTGGCGCTCCCCCAGGATATGTCGGTTACGAAGAGGGTGGTCAACTCACCGAGGCAGTGCGCCGCAAGTCTTACAGTGTGATCCTGCTCGATGAGATCGAAAAGGCTCACCCCGATGTCTTTAATATGCTCCTCCAGATCCTTGAGGACGGCAAGTTGACCGACGCGAAGGGCCGCACGGTAGACTTCCGCAATACCATTATTATCATGACATCTAACGTCGGCGCGACGCTGCTCAACCGCGAAGCCTCTATCGGCTTCAAGCAGACGAAGGACCAGGCCCGGGCACATCAGAGCGAGTACGAGACCATGAAGGGCAAAGTGCTCGGCGAACTGAAGAACACCTTCAAGCCTGAGTTCCTGAACCGTATCGACGAGGTGATCGTCTTCCATTCGCTGCGCCGGGAAGAGATGTACGCTATCGTCGACCTGCTTCTCAATCGCGTTCGCGCGCAGTTGACCGAGCAGCAGATCGAGCTGGTCGTGTCGCAGGCGGCGAAGGACTACCTGATCGAGAAAGGCTTCGATGCACAGTATGGCGCGCGCCCGCTGCGCCGCACCATTCAGCGCCTGATCGAAGATCCACTGGCCGAGGGCCTGCTGCAAGGCAAGTTCCGGCCGGGCGATCTGGTGGAATGTGTCCTCCTGCTGGAGATGCAGGTAGAGGGCGAGATCTCGTGGATCGAGGAAACCCAGGGGCAGGAGCTGGTGCCCTGGACGGCTGACGCGCAAGCGGAAGAGGCCGAAAGGGAAGCCGGCCCCGTACAGGTCGAGATTGATGGACGGCAGATGACGGCGACGCTGATAAAAGCAGGCGACGAGAAGTTCAGAATCAGAAAGGATGGGCGATGGCTGGCGCGGCGGAAGGGTTCTGACCTGAAGATTGAGAGCGTTGATGTTAAGTTTCTCGCTGGCCTGGATCTGCGGGTGCGCAATCGCTTCGAGCAGTTGCCACCGCCCGCAACTCCCGAGGCAGCCCTCTCGGCTGGCAGCGAGAGCAGCGGCAGCAACGAAGCTTAGGAACGCAAGAGGGGGCGTGAACATTCACGCCCCCTCTTAT
>DATGLE010000210.1:0-67154 GCA_035294325.1 Ktedonobacteraceae bacterium
ATGAAGCTGGCGAAGACCCTCTACCGCATCACCGCCCCGCTCGGCATGGTTGCATGGACGGAGTGTGAGTTGCCGATCACCAGCAGCCCCGCCTTGCAGCAGATATTTACCCTCGTGACGCGCGCGCTCGATGCCGTCGGCCACCGTTACGCGCCGCCAACCGAGCTAGAACTGCTCATGATGCAACGGCGGGCAAAGTCTGGCATCAAAGAAGGGCCTCGCGCGGCATTGCTTTCCCAGGCAGAGCAGGAAATGGCCGATCTGCGCTTCTGCGGCATCATCTTCAGCGTGACCTGCTCCGGTACAAAGCCGCAATAGAAGAAAAGTAAGGATGAAGTTTAACAGGCAAGACCGGCGATGCCGGTCTTGCCTGTTAAACTTCATCCTTACCGCAGTTCGCCGCGCACAAGAGCGCGCGCGATGGCGTTGTGGCGCTCGATGAGCACGGGCAGGTCGATATCGAGCAGTTGTTGATCCTGAACGCGCACGCGTCCATTGATGACGCTCAGATCGACCTGTGGCGGGTGACAGAAGACCAGCGCGGCCAGCGGATCGTGCACGGCGCCGCCGGCAAGCGATAGCGTGTCGAGGCGGTAGCCGATGAAATCGGCTGCCATGCCAGGGGCGAGGCATCCGATGTCGTCGCGCCCAAGTACCGCCGCTCCGCCGCGCGTCGCCAGCCACAGCGCCTCCCTGGCGGTAAGCGCCGCCGGATCGCCGCTCACGCGGTGCAGCAGCAGAGCCTGCCGTACCTCCGCGAGCAGGTGTGAGCCGTCGTTTGAGGCCGAGCCATCCACGCCGATCCCCACGCGCGCGCCCGCCTCCCGCAGCGCGTTGATGGGCGCGATGCCCGAGGCGAGCCGCATATTCGAGCCGGGACAGTGCGCGACGCCGGTGCGCGTGCGTCCCAGGCGGGGAATCTCGTCCGCGCCGGGGTGAACCATGTGCGCATGCCATACGTCAGGTCCCACCCAGCCAAGATCCTCGGCCAGTTCAACCGGCGTGCGGCCAAAGGTGGCGGCGCAGTACGCGGCCTCGTCCAGCGTTTCGGCCAGGTGCGTATGCAGGTGTACGCCATAAGCGCGGGCCAGTTGCGCGCTCTGTCGCATCAGGTCGGGCGAGACCGAGAAAGGCGAGCACGGCGCGAGCACGATACGCAGCATAGCGTAGCGTGTGGCATCGTGGTACTGCTCGATGGCCCGCTGTGAGTCGCGCAGGATGGCCTCCTCATCTTCGACGACGCTATCCGGCGGCAGGCCGCCCTTCGCTTCGCCTACCGACATCGAGCCGCGCGCGGCATGGAAGCGAAAGGCCATCTCGCTCGCAGCCGCGATCTGGTCGTCGATGCGGGCACCGTTGGGCCAGATGTAACAATGATCGCTCGACGTTGTGCAGCCGGAGAGCATCAATTCAGCGATAGCGATCTTTGTGCTCACAGCAATAGCTTCGGGCGTCAGGCCGGCCCAGATCGGGTAATGGATGCGCAGCCATTGAAACAGGTTGGCGTCCTGCGCCTGCGGAAGATTGCGCGTGAGCGTCTGATAAAAGTGATGGTGCGTATTCACCAGGCCGGGCAGGATAATCATATTCCTGGCATCGATGACGCGATCAGCGTTCCGCGGAAGATGATCTATCGGGCCGATCTGCTGAATGACGTTTTCCTCGACATAGATGCCCGCGTCTGTCCATTCGTTGTGAGCATCATCCATCGAGACAATACGCGCAGCATTTTGAATGAGTAGTGACGCCATTTTCCTCCTTATTTATTTATGAAGGTTAACGTTCATTATTCTCCTGCTGCTTGATGGCAGCCAGCACGCGCTCCGGGATCATCGGCTGCTGGAAGAGCCAGGCGCCGGTGGCGTCGTGGATGGCGATAGCGACCGCCGGGGCAAAGCACGACAGGGGCATTTCGGCCATACCGCGCGCGCCGAACGGCCCGTGCGGATCGCTCAACTCCAGGATGAGCGGCGTCACCTCAACCGGCATGTCGAGCACGGTTGGCAGCAGGTAGGTGCTGAAGTAGGGCGTGAGGATATGGCCGTCGCGCACCTGGAAGTTTTCTAGCAGAGCGTAGCCGAGCGCCTGCGCCAGGCAGCCCTCGATCTGCCCCTCGACAAGCTGCGGATTGATGGCGCGGCCCACATCGTGCGCGCTGATGATACGCAGCACCTGCACCTGGCCGGTAAGCGTATTGACCTCGACCTCCACGGCCTGCGCGGTGTAGCCATAGCAGAAGTTAGGCCGGCCCGCGCCGGTCTCCGGGTCCAGCGGCGTTGTTGCTGGAGGCCGGTACTGCACCGTCGCCTCGGCGTAGTACTGCTCCGACTCGCTCCACCTGTCGCGTGCGGCCAGCGCGGCGTCGTGCACGGCCCGCCCGGCCATGAAGGTCAGGCGCGAGGCGGAGGCGCTGCCCGCGTTGGGCGAGATGCTGGTATCGTCGGCGACCAGCGTTACCTTCTCTAGCGGCACATTCAGCGTCTCGGCGGCGATCTGGCGCAGCGCCATATGCGAACCCTGCCCGACCTCCGCCGCGCCAATGCGGATCACCACACGCTCGATCTCGGCCTCGCCGTAGATCTCCGCTGTCGCTGTGGCCTGCTCGGGGAAGCCAAACGAATAGCCGACGTTTTTGATACCGCAGGCGATGCCGATGCCCCGCCGCAGGTGCGGCTCCGCACCCTGGCGCGAGTGCCCCTCGTAGCCCCAGCGCTCGCGCACCTCAGCGACACAGCGCTCCAGTGTCTCGCGCACGGTCACGCCCTCCGGCAGCGGCTGCTGCGTCGGCTCCAGATCGCCCTCGCGGTAGAGGTTGATACGTCGCATCTCGACGGGATCGAGGCCGAGCGCGTGCGCCAGGCGTGTCACCATGATCTCAGCGGCGAACTGCGACTGTGGCCCGCCGAAACAGCGGAAAGCGCCGCTGGGAATATTGTTGGTGTAGACGGCGTAGCCATCGATGCTGATGTTGGGTATGTTATAACAGCCGCTAGAGAAGAGCGTCGCCACCTTTGTCACCTCCACACTGGTCGAGGCATAGGCGCCGCCATCGGCAATGACCTCCGCCTGCACGGCGGTGATATGCCCATCCTTCCGCGCGCCCCAGCGGCAGCGGATGAACATGGGATGGCGCTTGTGGTGGCCGATCATCGATTCTTCGCGGCTCCAGACAAGCGCGACTGGCCGCTGCAATTTCCAGGCCGCCAGCGCCAGAAGATGCTGGATGGAGAGATCTTCGCGCCCGCCGAAGGCGCCTCCAATCGCCGCGTAGCGCACCACAACTTTTTCCTCCGGCAGCCGCAGCATCGCCGCAATCTGGCGCCGGTCCTCGTGCATCCACTGCCCGGCGGTCTCGATCACCACATGCCCCTCCCTGTCGATATAGGCAATGCCCGCTTCCGGCTGGAGATAGGCATGCTCCTGCCAGGAGGTGCTGAACTCGCCGGAGAGCACGACATCGGCCTCGGCCAGCGCGCGCTCCGCATCGCCTTTGCGAATAGGCATGTGCAGCAGCACATTGGATCCGCGTTCTTCGTGGACCAGTGGCGCACCGGGCTGCATCGCTACTCGTGGATCGGTCACGGCAGGCAGGTCCTCGTACTCGACGTGGACAAGCCTGGCGCCGGCAATGGCGGCGTCTTTGCTCTCAGCCGCGACCAGCGCCACCCTGTCACCCTCGAAACGCACGACATCGCCGCACAGCGCCGGCTGATCGGCATCGATCAGTCCATAGGCGTTATAGGGAACATCGCGCGCCGTGAGCACGGCCACCACGCCAGGCTCCTTGAGGGCCGCGCTGGTATCAATCGCCTTGATACGCGCATGCACACGATGGGCGAAGACGACTTGCAGGTGCAGCATGCCGGGGCGCACCAGGTCCGCCGGATAGCGTGTCGCGCCCGTGACCTTGCCCAGCGCGTCTGCACGCGGCAGTGAGGCGCCAACAATACTGGTTGTCATGCCTGACCTCCTTGCGCACTTTGCGCCGCACGGGCCACCGCGTCGAGGATCTTGCGATAGCCGGTGCAGCGACAAATATTGCCACTGAGGGCGACGAGCGTTTCATCAAGATTGGGATGCGGGCGCTCTTGCAGCAGCTTGGCTCCGGCCATCAACATGCCGGGGATACAGAATCCGCACTGCACCGCGCCGCAATCGATAAAGGCTTGCTGGAGCGGATGCAGTTCGCCGCCATAGGCAGCCCCCTCCGCCGCGAGACCTTCAATCGTCGTAATCCTGCCGTTATGAGCCTGAGCGGCGGGAACCAGGCAGGACATTACGGCCTGCCCGTTCAACCAGACGGTGCAGGCTCCGCACTCGCCCTCGGCACAGCCTTCCTTCGTGCCGGTCAGCCCGGCATCCTCGCGCAGCATATTCAGCAGCGTCTTGCGCTGCGCATTGGCGATCAGATAGGGCCTGCCATTGATGACGGTGGCAATCGTTCCGTCAAAGTGACCGGACGGGGGAACCGCTTCAAGCTCCGCATCCGCCAGAGGAGAACGCGCGTCCAGCAGCACCGGTCGCTCCATCCAGCCTTCGTTCTCTCTGCCTGTGGCGATGCGCTGGAGCGCCTGCGTGACGAGGGCCACCAGCGTCTCTTTGCGGTACGAGGCGGAGCCGCGCACGTCGTCGATGGGCGCGGCATCGTCGAGCGCCAGTTGCCCGGCCTCGCGACAGACCGCTTCGTCGAGCCGCCTGCCCCGCAGGTACTCTTCGACGTGGCGCGCATGCACAATCGTCGGCGCCAGGCAGCCCAGGGCCACGCGCGCATCCGTGACTATTTCGCCCTCAAAGGTCAGCAGCATGGCGAAGTCGATCACCGAGATCGCCTGCGCGCGGCGCAGTCCGAGCCGCACGAAGAGGCCGCGCTGGTTATCCCGCATCATGGGAATACGAATCTCGCGGATCATCTCATCGGATTGCAGCACGGTACGCCGGAAGCCGGGATAGAAATCATCCATCTCCACCACGCGCTCGCCGCCGCGACGCACGAGCACAAGCCGCGCGCCCAGCGCCGTCAGCGCCGCGATGGTATCGTTGGCCGGGGAGGCCGTCACCAAGTTTCCGGCAACCGTCGCGCGGTTGCGGATCTGAGGCGCGCCGATCACCTGGCACGCCTGCGCCAGAGGCAGCGCGCGCCGCACACACAGCGGCGAGGCGATCACATCGTTATGCGTGGTGAGCGCGCCCAGGCAGATATATCCATTCTCCTCACGGATGTACTTGAGGTCGCACAGGGCGGTAACATCGATCAGCGTGGATGCCGGTTTCACGCCCCGCTGCAACTCGACCAGGACATCGGTGCCGCCGGCGATCAGGCGCGCCCTGCCCGCGTGCTGCTCAAGCAGCGCCAGCGCTTCATCGACACTGGTCGGCTGAAGATAGCTTTGCCACATAATCCCTTCTCCATTACATTAGCTTTTCCGGCTCATGGTCAGTTTCAGGTTTCCATAGGCCGGGAATGGATCGCTATAGACCTTCACTTTAGGATCGGTCTCGGAGACGGCAATGGGATCGCGCGTGCGATTCTGGCCGTCGAAGCTCACTTCCGAAAGTTGGGAGAAGCGGTCCAGCACGCGCAGCCCCATTTCGTGCATGAGATGCTGGATCGATTCGCTGACGAACTCGTGAAAGACGGTCTGCACGACATCGCGCAACTGTTCGCTGGGAACGTAGCGCGACAGGTCGGACGCAATTAGATCGCCAGCGCTGGCGTATCTCCAGAACACGTCCATATAAATGTAGAGTGGCCGGTCTCCGCGCTCCGGCAGGGTGGTATATTTGTCGCGCACGAAATGAGTGAAGGCGCTGCCGGTCACTTTGAGCAGCTTGAGGCCGATCCGCCCGCAGCGATGCGCCGTGACCGTAGGGCCGCCGCGCGAGCGGTCCATATCGAGATACGCATAGCCGTAGTCGTTGTTTGAGCGGCTGAAAAGCACTTCGCTGTCGCCGAAGCCTCCCCGCGCGCTCCGGGGCACCTGTGCGGCTGAGAATGGCAGCTCGCGCCCGGTAATGCGCAGCGCCTCCATCTGTGGATAGGTATTCAGGAAACCGCTGCCCAGGAAATAAAGCAGGCCCTCAAGCGTCGCCCCCTGGTAGTTGAGCGACTCGCGCAGGATGAAGTTTTTCATGCTGTCCGTCGCCACGACCATCGAGTTATCCCCGCGCGTGTAGGCGGGCAGGAAATTGTTGCCAAAGACTTCCAGGTCTACCTCGGCGGCAAAAAGAATGTTGGATCTGCCGCTAAAAGGCGATTCGGGGACCGGCCTCACTCCTTTCATCGGAGCAGCGTATGTACGATAGACGGGGACGTACAATTTTCCATAGCTGATCTCATAATTGTACTGGTTCTCAGCGCTCATCACTGCCCTCCTTAAATTTAAGCACTTATAAAACGGGCCAGCCGCAATGGACCAACTTATTTTTGCTTAGCGGAAATTATATTTCCGTTATATAGAGTATAATCACACTTTATGTTGCTGTCAAGGGGGAAACGAACCATCCCAAAAACTCGGAACGTTTCCCGAAAACAGGGATACAGAGCGGCTGCGCCGCTCTGTATCCCTGTTTTCGGGAAACGTTTATCTCCCCTTGACAAGCGGACAGGGAATGCTTATACTCTTTTACGAAAAGCTATTTTCCACGTATCAAAATTTGTTGGCGATTGTGCATAACGAGAACGCGATGCAGCGGATCCTTCGCTGCCGCTCAGGATGACATGCGCGACGATAGTCGTTAAAAATCCTAATATACAAGGAGCGAGAGCCATATGAACGAAGAGATATCCGCCCGCACAGTCATGGAACGCTGCGACATCCTGGGAGGTTTCAGCGAGGAACCAGACTGCCTTACGCGGCCCTTCGCCAGCCAGGCCATGCGCCGCGTCAATGAGGCCGTCACGGCATGGATGCACGATGCCGGCATGACCGTGCAGCAAGACGCAGTTGGCAACCTCATAGGGCGCTACGAGGCGTTTTCCGCAGGCGCGAAAACCCTGCTCCTCGGCTCGCATCTCGACAGCGTGCGCAACGCGGGCAAATACGACGGGCCGCTGGGGGTGATGATCGCGCTCGCCTGCGTTGAGCGCCTGCACCAGCGCCAGGAGCGGCTGCCGTTCGCTATCGAGGTGCTCGGCTTCGCCGATGAAGAGGGCCTGCGCTACCAGAGTGCGTATCTCGGCAGTCGCGCCATGACCGGCACGTTCGATGTGGACGCGCTCCAGTTGACCGACGCCGATGGGATACCGATGGCCGAGGCGATTCGCGCGTTCGGTGGCAATCCTGATCCACGTATTTTACGTACTCCTCGCTGGCAGAGCGGCGACCTGCTGGGCTACTGCGAAATTCACATCGAGCAGGGGCCGGTGCTGGAGGCGCGTGGTCTTCCGCTCGGCGTGGTCTCCGCGATTGCAGGCATGAACCGCATCAGTGTGCAGTTCACGGGCGAGGCCGGTCATGCCGGAACGGTGCCCATGGAACTGCGCCACGATGCCCTGTTCGCGGCTGCGGAGTTCGTGCAGGCCGTCGAAACAATTGGACGCAGTATAGAAGGACTGGTAGCAACGGTGGGGCAGCTCAGCGTGCGGCCAGGAGCCAGCAATGTGATCCCCGCTGAGGTGACGCTGAGCCTGGATGTACGGCACCAGGATGACAGCGTGCGCAAAGAGGCGAGTCGCCATCTGGAAGCCCGCGCGCGGGAGGCCGGGCAGGCGCGGGGCGTTACCTGCAAGTGGCAACTGCTCCAGGAGCATGCCGCCGTCTCCTGCTCGCCGCGCATGGTACAACTGCTGGGACGGGCCATCGAAGAATCCGGCTACCCGCTGCTCTCGCTGCCAAGCGGTGCGGGCCATGACGCGGCGATCCTCTCGGAACTGACCGCTACCGGCATGCTTTTCGTGCGCTGTCGCGGCGGCATCAGCCATAACCCGGCGGAGTCGGTCATGGTGGAGGACGTGGCCGCCGCTATCAAAGCAACGGAGCGTTTCCTATCGCTGCTGGCTCAGGAGGGTGAACAGTAATGGCTCAGTACGATCTTGTGGTACGCAACGGTACGCTGGTAACGACAACAGGCGAGCAGCGCGTTGATCTTGCCGCCGACGATGGGCGCATTGTGGCGTCTGGCCTCGACCTTGCGGGGATGGGCAAGGAGGAGATCGACGCCAGCGGGCTATATATCTTTCCCGGCGTCATTGATGCCCATGTGCATTTCAATGAACCTGGCCGTACCGCCTGGGAAGGCATTGCCACGGGGAGCGCTGCCCTCGCGGCGGGAGGAGCAACCGCCTTTTTCGATATGCCGCTCAATGCCTCCCCGCCCACGCTCGATGCCGCCAGCTTCGATCTCAAGTTGCAGGCCATGCGGAACTCATCGCTCGTTGATTTCGCACTCTGGGGCGGCCTGGTGCCGGGCAATATAGAGCAGTTGGATGATCTGGTCGTGCGCGGGGTTATCGGCTTCAAGGCTTTCATGAGCAATAGCGGGATCGAAGATTTCGCGGCAGTCGATGATCTGACCCTCTATGAGGGCATGGCGCGTATCGCCAGCCTGGGCAGCATTGTCGCAGTGCACGCGGAAAACGATCAGATTACCGGCGCGCTCGCTCGCCGCGCACTCGCGGAGGGCCGAACGGGAGTGCGCGACTATCTCACGTCGCGGCCCGTCGTTGCCGAACTTGAGGCTATCGCGCGCGCGATCCAGTTCGCCGCCGATACTGGCTGCGCCCTGCACATCGTGCATGTGAGCAGCGGGCGCGGCATTGCCCTGGTGCTGGAGGCGCAGGCACGCGGCGTGGATGTGAGCTGTGAGACCTGCCCGCACTATTTAGTGCTGAGCGAGGAGGACGTTGAACGGCTGGGAGCCATCGCCAAATGCGCGCCGCCCATCCGTTCGCGGGCGGAGCAGGACGCGCTCTGGCAGCACATCTTCGCGGGCAACCTGCCAATGGTCGTCTCCGATCACTCGCCTGCGCCCGCCGCGATGAAAAGTGACAAGAACTTTTTCAAGGTCTGGGGCGGCATCTCCGGCTGCCAGTCCGTATTGCAGTTGCTATTGACAGAAGGCTACGAGAGACGGCACTTACCTCTGGCAAAGATCGTCGCCCTGACCAGCGAAAATATCGCGCGGCGTTTCGGCCTCTTCCCAACAAAGGGCCATCTCGCTCCCGGCGCCGATGCCGATATGACGCTCGTCGACCTGCAAGGCCGCCAGCGGCTTGAGGCCGGAGACCTGCACTATCGTCATCAGCACAGCCCCTACGTCGGTATGGAACTGCGCGGGCGCATTGTACGCACGCTGGTGCGCGGCAGGACGATTTTCCGCGAAGGCAAGATCGTCTCACCACCCACCGGCCAGCTTGTGAGACCGGATCGTGCGCAGCCGCGAGATTGTGAACATTGACAACCAGATTCGGGAAGGGGAAGGGATGAGGGGATGCGGTAGGGGCTTGCGCTTCGGCCCCCACCACCCAACCGCTCCACCCAGCCGGCGCCGCGCCCCTACCCCGGTCCCGATCTTGCCGATCTTGAATGGAACATTTCATTATCGCGTAGCTACGCGTAGTGAGAGATTTCCAATCTCATGAGAATTTTCTAAAGGAGAGCGATATAATATGACCACGCTACGTATTACTGCCGGTCCGTTTATATTTACGGCGCGCATGGAGGAGGCGGACGCTCCCAAAACCTGTGCAGCATTCAGCCGTATCCTGCCGTTTCGCAGCAAGATTATACACGCCCGTTGGAGCGGAGAAGCTGCCTGGATACCGCTGGGCGACTTCCAGCCTGGCTTCAGTTTCGAGAACCATACGAGCTACCCCGCTCCCGGCCAGGTATTGTTCTACCCCGGAGGGTACAGCGAGACCGAGATTCTCTTCCCCTACGGGGCTACGCGCTTCGCCAGCAAGCTCGGTCAACTGGCCGGCAATCACTTTCTGACCATCACCGGCGGCGCCGAACAGTTGCGCGAACTTGGGCGCCTGGTACTGTGGGAGGGCGCCCAGGATATCGTCTTTGAAAGCATGGAGTAGGAAAGGAAAGCATATGCTGCGCTTCGATCTCAATATTTCGATCCTCTTGAAGGAGGTGCCATTCCTGGAGCGCTTCGAACTGGCGGCGCGTTCGGGCTTCGGCGCCGTCGAGTTCTGGTGGCCCGGCGACGAAAACCTTGCCGCTGTGGAACAGCAAATACAGAAGACCGGGCTGAAAGTAGCGCTGATGAACTTCAATGCAGGCGATATGGCGAGCGGAGAGCGCGGCTTTCTCAACGTTCCCGAGCGGCGTGAGTGGTTCCGCGATCACGTGCCGCAGGCGCTTGAATTCGCCAGGCGCATCGGCTGCCCACAGCTCAACGCCCTGGTTGGCAACGCCATCCCTGGCGCGAGCCGCGAGGAGCAGCTAGACCTTGTGCGTGAGAACCTGGCCTGGGCCGCTGATCGCGCCGCCGAGGCCGGTCTGGGCGTGGTCGTCGAGTCCCTGAATAGCTTTGAAAATACCCGCTACCTGCTCACGAACACCAATGAGACGCTGCAACTGCTCGCCGGGGTCAACCGCCCGAACCTCAAATATCAATACGACGTGTATCATATGCAGCGCATGGAGGGGAACCTTATCGACACGCTGCGCAGGCATATCGGGATGATCGGGCATATTCAGGTCGCGGACTCGCCGGAGCGCCACGAGCCGGGCACGGGCGAGATCCATTATGCCCATGTGCTGGCCGCCATCGACGCGCTCAACTATCCGGGCTACATCGGTCTCGAATACAATCCCGCCTCCGGCTCGCAAGCCAGCTTTGCCTGGCTGCCCGCAGACCGCCGCGAGCCAATCGCGGTGAGCGCCCTGCGGTTGTAAGGCAATGAACATTGATATCTATAAATGCGGCAATCAGAAAGGATGATGGATATCTGTAGGGGCGCAGCGCCGCCGTGGACGTGTAACCCGATCACATGCCTGCGGCGCAAGCCCGCCGTTGCGGATTTCTCCACGTTGGGTAAACAGAAGAGGGAGCGGGCTTGCGCCGCGGGTCGGTCACGGTACGCTGCCATTCACGGCGGCGCTGCGCCCTACAGCGGCTGCATCGCTCCGGCCCTATTGTCAACCTTGATCGTTAACATACCTGTTATTGTTGTTGAGAGGAGACAGAAGCCATGCGCATATTACTGGCGCCACAGGCCCTCAAGGGAAGTCTGACAGCCGCCGAGGCAGTACAGGCGATGGTGCGGGGCGTGCAGGCCGCTGCCCCCGATGCGCAGGTGATTGAACTGCCGATTGCCGATGGCGGCGAAGGCACGGTGGAGGCGATGACAGCGGCTACCGGCGGGACGATCATCCCGGTCACGGTAACGGGACCCCTCGGCGAGCCGGTTGAGGCATTCCTCGGTCTGCTGGGCGAAGCTGATAACGCGGAGAAAACAGCCGTGATCGAGATGGCCGCGGCCTCCGGGCTGCCGCTCGTTCCCCCTGAGCGGCGCGATCCCCGCATCACGACGACGCGTGGGACCGGCGAACTGATCCGCCACGCGCTCGATCTGGGCTGCCGGCGCCTCCTGATCGGGATTGGCGGGAGCGCGACCAACGACGGTGGCGCCGGCATGGTACAGGCACTTGGTGGACACCTGCTGGATGAGCACGGACAGGAACTGCCGCCCGGCGGCTCGGCTCTGGCGCGGCTGGCGCGTATCGAGGTCGATACGCTCGATCCCCGGCTGCGCGAATGCACGATCCAGGTAGCGTGCGACGTGGACAATCCGCTCTGCGGCCCCAGCGGCGCCTCCGCCATCTACGGCCCGCAGAAGGGCGCCACGCCGATCATCGTCCATGAGCTGGACGAGGCGCTGCGCCATTACGCGGCGATCATCAAGCGCGACCTGGGCGCGGATGTGCTCGACCTTCCCGGGGCGGGCGCCGCCGGTGGACTGGGCGCCGGACTGGTGGCCTTTCTCAACGCGGAGCTACTTCCGGGTTCGCGCATGGTCCTCGACGCGCTGCACTTCGACGCCCATCTCGCACAGGCCGACCTTGTGCTGACCGCCGAGGGGAACCTGGACGCCCAGACGCTGCGCGGCAAGAGCGTCGGGGCGGTGGCCGCTGCCGCCAGGGCGCGCGGCGTGCCGGTGATCGTCGTGGCGGGCGGCGTAAGCGATGAGGAGCCTGCGCTTTACAAGATGGGCATGGATGCCATCGTACCGCTGCCTACGTATCCGATGCCGCTCAGCGAGGCGATGTCCGCAGCCGCGCCGCTGGTCAGCCGCGCCACCGAGCGCGCGCTGCGCCTGGTACGCGTGGGCGAGCGCCTGGCCCAACAATAGACGCGCTGCCTGCATCAGCCAGCCTCGCCGGCGCTTCGATCTCTGAACCTTAATGAAGTGCAAGAAAATCATAGCGCACCATTCACATCACCACCTGTATTGAGAATTTCGGTGACACAGAGCATCGATTTATGTTACAATGGCATTATAGTTTTCGCAGTGCGGAAAATAGAAGCACGGAAAGAAATAGCTATGCAGAAAGTCTCTCAGCATAAGGAGGATAGCGCCTCGCTTGGTGCGGTCCAGTCCGTTGAGCGCGCGCTGGACCTGCTGGAATGCCTGGCGCGCTCGGGCAACTGGGTAGGGATCAGCGAACTGAGCCAGGCAACCGGGCAGCCGGTAGGCACGATCCACCGCCTGCTCATGACGCTGGTGGCTCGCGAATACGTGGTGCGCGATAGTCGCACGCGCCGCTATGCGCTGGGGCCTGCCTTCCGCCGCCTCGCCGGGACGAACCTGCAAACGCCGGACTGGCCGGAAATCGCGACGCCACACCTGCGCGAGATGGCGGAGATTGGTGGCGAGACTGCGAACCTGCTTGTCAAGGAAGGCAATCGCGCGGTGTATGTGGCGCAGGCGCAGCCGATGCGCACGGTACGCATGTTTACTGAACCGGGCAATCGCGTGCCCCTGCACTGCACAGGGGGCGGCAAGGTGCTGCTCGCCTATCAGCCCGAGAGTGTGATTACCTCTACGATTGCCGAGACGGGCCTGCAACGCTATACCGAAACCACGATTACCGACCCCGGCCAGCTCCAGCAGGAACTGGAACAGATCCGCCAGCAGGGGTACGCTATAGACAACGGCGAGCACGAAGAGGGTGTGCGCTGCCTGGCCGTGCCGGTCTACGGTCCCCAGGGCCGCGTCGTAGCGGCGGTGAGCATCTCCGGGCCGAGCAGCCGCCTGGATAGCCGCCGCATTCCAATACTGCTCCCACACATCAAGCGCATCAGCGCGGCCATTTCCAGCGCGCTGGCGGCCTCTCAGGAGCGCTCGGCGAGCAAATAGTACTCCAGCGGATAATGATGATGTAGAGTGTGTTGTGGTCCAGGTGCTGCGCGCATGGATCACAACACACTCTACAGAAGACGAGCGCCGCAGGCATGAGGACGCAAGGGCGCTGGCCGCTGTCACATTCAACGCGGCAAAGGCGTGATAGAATGGAGAAATACCAATAGGCATTAACTTGACATCCAGGGCTGTCATCCTGAGCGGCAGCGAAGGCTCCACATGCTCGGCCCACGGATCCTTCGCTGCCGCTCAGGATGACATGTTTAGCCCTTAATTCACGCTCAGGAGCATACCATGCCAAATATCGATCAGGCACGCCTCAATCTGATGCACAAATACTGGAACGCCGCCAATTACCTGACCGTCGGCCAGATCTACCTCCAGGATAACCCTCTGCTGAGAGAACCACTGCGCCCCGAACATATCAAGCCCCGCCTGCTCGGACACTGGGGCACATCGCCCGGCCTGAGCTTCATCTATGTCCACCTGAACCGGCTCATCCAGGATCACGATGTCGATATGATCTACCTCGCGGGGCCAGGTCATGGAGGTCCGGCAATCCTGGCGAATGTCTATCTTGAAGGGACATACACAGAGGTCTACCCGGAGGTCACGCAGGATGTGGAAGGCATGCGCCGTCTCTTTCGCCAGTTCTCGACGCCGGGCGGAGTGCCAAGCCATGTGAGCGTGCCCACACCCGGCTCGATCCATGAAGGCGGAGAATTAGGCTATGTGCTGGCCCACGCCTTCGGCGCCGCATTCGATAATCCAGATCTGATCGTCGCCGCCGTCGTCGGCGATGGCGAGGCGGAGACCGGACCGCTCGCCGGATCGTGGAAGAGCATTAAATTTTTGAACCCGGTACGCGATGGGGCCGTGCTTCCTATTCTGCACCTCAATGGCTATAAGATATCCGGCCCGACGGTCTTCGGGCGTGATAGCGATAAGGACGTAGCAGCGGTTATTTCGGGCAACGGCTACGAGGTCCATTTCGTTGAGGGCGACGATCCTATGCAGATGCACCGCGCTTTCGCCGAGACCTTAGAGACATGCTATACGAAAATTCGCGCGTATCAGGAAGACGCACGCAAGCATGGCTTCACCAGCCGCCCCAACTGGCCTGCCATCGTCCTGCGCAGCCCCAAAGGCTGGACCGGGCCGAAGGAGCTGGACGGCGTTCCCATCGAGGGAACGTTCCGCGCGCACCAGGTGCCCATAGACGATGTAAAGACAAATCCTGCTCACCTGAGGTTACTCGAAGACTGGATGCGCAGCTACAAACCCGAGGAGCTTTTCGACGAGCAGGGGCGTTTCATCCCTGAACTCGCGGCGCTCGCGCCGAAAGGTGAGCGCCGTATGGGAGCAAACCCGCACGCCAACGGCGGCAAGCTGCTGAAAGACCTCGATCTGCCCGATTTTACAGAATACGCGTTTGAGGTCAAAAAGCCGGCAACGCAGTACTACGGCAATACACGCCCGCTGGGCACATTGATGCGCGACATTTTCAAACGCAATGCAGAACAACGAAACTTCCGTTTCCTCTGCCCCGATGAAACCAACTCGAACCGCCTGGGCGATGTCTTTCAGGTCGAGAACCGCACCTGGGAGGAGAAAATCATCCCGATTGACGACCATCTCTCTCCCGATGGGCGCGTCATGGAAGTGCTGAGCGAGCATCTCTGCGAGGGCTGGCTGGAGGGCTACCTGCTGACGGGCCGGCACGGCTTATGGGCCAGCTACGAAGCCTTTGCCATGATTATCGACTCAATGCTGATCCAGCACTCGAAATGGTTGGAAGGCATGCTTGATCTGCCCTGGCGCAAACCCGTTGCATCGCTCAATATCCTGCTGACCTCGACCTGCTGGCGCAACGATCACAACGGTTTCAGCCACCAGGGGCCAGGACTGATCGATACGGCGCTCTCCAGAAAGGGAGCCATATCGCGCATCTACTTCCCGCCGGACGTGAATTGCCTGCTCTCCGTCGCCGATCACTGTTTACGCAGCCGCAATTACATCAATCTCATCGTCATCGATAAGCAGCCGCACCTGCAATTTCTGACCATGCAGCAGGCCATCGAACACTGTACGCGCGGCCTCTCTACGTGGCAGTGGGCCAGCAATGCGGACCATGTTGAACCCGACGTGGTGCTGGCCTGCGCTGGCGATGTGATGACGATGGAAACTGTCGCGGCTGCCTGGTGGCTGCGGCACCACATCCCCGAACTGAAGGTGCGCGTGGTGAACGTTGTCGACCTGATGACGCTCTATCCGCCGGACGTACACCCGCACGGCCTGGATGATGCTACCTTCATCGCACACTTCACGGAAGATAAACCCGTGGTCTTCGCTTTCCACGGCTACCAGAGGGCGGTGCACCAGCTCATTCACGGGCGCCCGAACCCT
The DNA here is from genome assembly GCA_035294325.1 of Ktedonobacteraceae bacterium. Taxonomy (GTDB): domain Bacteria; phylum Chloroflexota; class Ktedonobacteria; order Ktedonobacterales; family Ktedonobacteraceae; genus DATGLE01. The sequence goes on from DATGLE010000210.1 coordinate 15,722, forward strand.
GAGCGTTTCCATGTGCGCGGCTTCAACGAGGAGGGTACGACGACAACGCCATTCGATATGGTCGTCCTCAACAATGTCAGCCGCTACCACCTCTGCATTCTGGCGCTGCAACGTGCGGAGCGCGTACACGATCTCACCCCACCCTTGATCCAGGAATGCAATGATATGCTTGCCAGGCACCACAGCTACGTGCGCACGAACTTCGAGGATATGCCCGAGGTGCGCGACTGGGTGTGGACAGATTAAATTGCATTATGAAGGTTAACGACCAATATCGGCAATGGGAAGGGTTGATGAGACGACGTAGGGGAGCGGCGCTGGCCGGGTGGTTGGGTGGGGCGGTGGGGGCCAGAAGCAAGCCCGCTTTTCATCCCTACCTCCCTCATCCAGTGGCGGCAAAGAGGAGCGGGCTTGCGCTTCGGCCCCCACCGTCCCCTTGCCCCTCCCAGCCGGCGCCGTGCCCCTACCACATCCCGGCATTGCCGATTCTGGTTATTACGTTTCGTTATGGGGAGCATAAATGAAAATACTTGTCTTGAACGCAGGATCCAGCAGCCAGAAAAGCAGGCTCTATGAAATTGGCGAGAGCATACCCGACCAGGCACCGGAGCCGTTGTGGGAGGCCAACGCCGATTGGACGAAGGAGAAAGACGCGGCGGACCTCAAAATCAAAACGGCGGGCGGCCCGTCTATAGAAGAGGAGATTACCAGGGAGTCGCGCCCGGTAATCATCGAGCGGATGTTGAAGACGCTCTGGAGCGGCAAAACGCGCGTCATTGACCGGCCTGCGGATGTTGCTATGATCGGGCACCGTATTGTCCACGGCGGCGCGGATTATCGAGAGAGCGTGCTGATCACGCCGGAGGTGAAGGCAGCGATCCAGCGCCTCTCCGCCTTTGCGCCACTGCACAATCCCGCCAATCTGGAAGGCGTCGAGACCTGCGAACGCCTCTTCGCCAGCACTCCCCAGGTAGCCGTTTTCGATACCGCCTTCCACAGCCAGTTGCCGAGACGGGCCGCGTTTTACGCCGGTCCCTATGAGTGGTTCGAGCAGGGCATCAGGCGCTACGGCTTTCACGGCATCAGCCATCAATATTGCGCGCGGCGCGGCGCGCAGATCCTGGGACGCGACCTGGCCTCATTGCGTATCATCAACTGCCACCTGGGCAACGGCTGCTCCCTCGCCGCGATCCAGGGCGGCCACAGCATCGACACCACGATGGGCTTCACGCCGCTGGAAGGGCTGATGATGGGCACGCGCTCCGGCTCGCTCGATCCGAGCATCCTGACCTATCTGCAACGCGAGAAGGGCTACTCTGCGGATCGCCTTGAGCAGATACTCAATAAAGAATCCGGCCTGAAAGGGATATCCGGCATATCAAGCGATCTGCGGCAGGTCATGCAGGCAATAGAAGATGATAACGAGCGGGCAGAACTGGCCCTGGAAATGTTCATCTACCGCTTGCGCTACTTCATCGGCGCGATGCTCGCGGCGCTCGGCGGCGTGGACGCGCTCATCTTTACCGGCGGCATCGGCGAGAACGCCGCCCGTGTGCGCGCGGAGGCGTGCGCGGCCTTTGGCTTCCTCAAACTCAAGCTGGATGAAGCGAAAAACGCCGCCTCGCCCGCCGATCAGGACATCGCCACTCCCGCCTCGGCGGTGCGCGTCCTGATCGTGCATACAGAGGAGGACTGGGAGATCGCCCGCGAATGCTGGCGTGTCGCCCACAAACGCTAGACCAAAACTATACATCTTTACCAACCATAACCCCGGTTGACTTTATCACCGCAAGAACGGCACCTTCTTGCTTGAGGTTCAGTTCCTCAGCGGAGCCACGCGTGATCGCGGAAACGATCTGCTGCCCATCTGGCAGTTCAAGCACAACCTCGGCCATCACGCTTCCCAGCCTGACCGATTTCACAGCCGCTTTCAACTGATTGAAGGAAATCCCCGCAAGCAATGACCATTGCCATCAAACAGGCGAGGAGTCCTGCCGAACAGTATGGCCTGTCCCTGTCTCTAGATCTTAGATCTAAATATATTGACAAAGCGCGGCAACTTATCTACAATATTGGTAACATCTGTTACCGACGCAATGGAGCAGCGTAAAGATGCTGATACCACAATTACTCAGGAGTAATGAGCAGATGGAACAGAACACCCAAACTCCTCTGTTAAACGCTGCGTCGTACTCTTACAGCGCTACACGACGCATGCAGCGGAGGGCTGCGCGGCCAGCAGCCAGCCCGGTACAGCCAGTCGATGAACCATTGTTACAGAAAGCGGCCGTTTCCCCGCTTCAACCGGCAATTTTTGTAGCAGAAGTTACACATGATCTCCTTGATGCTCAGATCCCCCGCAACGCGCGACCACTCTTCTGTTCATCCACACACGCTCCAGGCCATCACCACCATTCCCACCACCACTAAGCCATTAACCGCTTAAGGACTACTCATAGCCAGCATATAACGCTCAGCCAATCCTGACGCGGTTCTCTTCGAGTTTCTTAATAACCCGCTCGATGTGCCTGTTTTTGTGCGCCTGCGGCGCTCCGCCCACAGGCTCTACCTCCGGCGAACCGCGCAGCGGTGAGCCGTCGGGAATACCCGCATGCGCAGAGCCATTGTGGCGCACTCTCTTTGTATTGGGAATGGAACACATGCATAAGACTGATCAGATCACGCAACAGCAGATGCAGGATTCTGCTATCAATAGCGCTCCTGAGAAGGGGGCCATAGACCTTGTAGTCTTGAGCTATATGGCCCGCAAAATTCGCGTACTGCTCCACAGTATGGAGCACCCGATAGAGACGGCGCTGCCCTGGCTCTACTACCTGCAAGAGAGCCGTGGCCGAGCGCACCGCATCGCCATCTATGCTCCCCAGGCGCTGCCATCACTCCACGATTGCGCGTTCGTCGGCTTCATCAGCCGCAAGCAACAGAGCATCGATCCCTTCATCGCGCACGAGTTGCACCGCGTAGATCAGCAGTTGCTTGGCGAACTCGTCGGCATCTCCGGTCTGCTGGCCTATTCCTCACTGGAATTGCATGCCGGCAACTGGTACAATTTAGTGTTACTCAACGATGCCAGTGACAGGGCGCACTTTAAAGATATAGCTATTCACAGGTACGCAGCCTATCAGCTTGCGCCCCACTATTATGAATGGATTCGCCTGCATAGCGGCACGCTGCACGGCGGACTGGCCGGCGCGCTGATTTTACAGAAGACAAAATATTACAGGTTTCAGCGGGAGAAAGGGAGATAGCATCTATGCCCGAGGAGATACAGGATCTCGTGATTATTGGCGGCGGCATCATGGGACTCTGCACCGCCTACTATGCCTCGCAGTTCAGCAACAACATCGTTATCCTGGAGAAAGCGACAATCGGGCCGGAAAACCAGCAAGCCGCCTCGTTCAGCCTTACCAGGTCGATCAGGAACGATTACCTCGATCCTCTTTACGCGCAGCTTGCCTACGAGGCGCGCCGCCTCTGGCTGGAGCTACAGCACAGAGCAACGGAGTCGTTCCTGATCGAGTGCGGATGCCTGAATATTGCCAGGGCGGATGTCACTCCCGATCTTGACGCTACCTACGCCGAGCAAAGCTACCGCGTCCTCAACAACCTCCACCTGCGCACGGAGGCTTTCACCCGCGATACCCTGCGGCAGCGCTTTCCGCAATTCGAGGCCGATCTGGGACGCCTGGATGTGGAGGCCGGCTTTCTCTACGTCCCCGAGATTACACGCACGCTGCTTGCCGCGCTGCGTGAGAATGGCGTGCGCATACACGAGCGCGTCGAGGTCGGCCAGATCCGGCAGCAGTATGGCAGGCTCCACGTTGACAGCAGCGCGGGCGCATTGACAACGCGGAAGCTGGTCATTGTGGCGGGACTGGGGACCAACGCGCTCTTGCAGCAGATCGAAGGCTGTAGCATGCAGTTTCCGCTGCGCCCGGACCGTCCGCGCCAGTGCAAGTACTTCATCCCGCCGCCCGCGAAGCGCGCGCGGTTCACACCCGATGTCCTGCCCGTCTTCGCCTACCTGGACGCTGGCATCTACGGTCATCCGCTCTATGAGGGGAAGACGCCCGGCGTGAAGATCGGCTTCTACTATCCGCCCGATGCGCAGGTCGTGTCCACACACATTCAGGACGTGCAGAGCTTCGTGGATACGTGTATGCCCGAACTGCGCGACGCCCAGGCCGTTGATGTGCAGGATGTCGATCAGTGTTTCTACGATCTGGTCGCCGACGACAATTTTATCCTGGGCAACCTGCCAGGCTTCGCTGATGTCTACGTCGGCGTTGGCTGGCGCGGCACGGGCTACAAATACGCGCCCTGGGTGGGCCAGACACTCGCGCACCTGGCCTTGCAGGCCAGCACGCCTCACGACATCAGCCGCTTTACACCACAGCGTTTCGGCGCGTCATAGATAGATCACACCTCCACCGCTCTGAGAACTGGTGGGATAGTCGCGCGGCGGAGCCGCGCCAGAAATGGAGATTGTTTTGCGAAAATGCGCGCGGCGCATTTTCGCAAAACAATCTCCTCAGGACGAGCGCCACGGGCGCGAGCACGCGCGGGTGCTGGAAATCAGGCGTATTATAATATAGTACAGTAAGGAGAAATGAATACATGCGCACAAGCCGGGGGATACTTGAAAGACTGGAGCAGGGAATCGTCATAGGAGGAGAAGGCTACGTCTTTGAGCTTGAACGCCGGGGCTACATCAAGGCCGGCCCATACGTCCCGGAAGTCGTGCTCGACTTCCCGGAGGCGGTCAAAGAACTGCACCGCGAATTTCTGCGTGCCGGCTGCGAGGTAATGGTTGCCCTGACCTACTACGCCCATCGTGAGAAGCTGAGAGACGTTGGGCGTGAAAATGATCTGGAGCGCATGAATCGCCAGGCCGTCCGGCTCGCCAACGAGGTCGCGCGCGAAGGCGATGCACTTGTCGCTGGCAATATTTGCAACACCTGGGCCTACGATCCGTCTAACGCGCGGGAGACCGCGAAGGTTGTGCGCGCCATGTACGAGGAGCAACTGACCTGGGCGGTTGAAGAGGGCATCGATTTTGTCATCTCGGAGACCAACGATTACCTCGGCGAAGCGCTGATCGGCCTGGAGGTCATCAAGCAACTGAACCTGCCAGCGATGGTCACGCTGGCATCGGTGCAGCCGGAGAAGACGCGCGACGGCTACGATTACGTCGAAGCCTGCAAGATCCTGGCCGATCATGGCGCCGATATCGTCGGGCTGAACTGTGACCGCGGGCCGGCGAGCATGCTGCCCTTGATCGAGAAGGTGCGAGCCTCCGTCAATTGCTACGTCGCCGCTCAACCCGTGCCATATCGCACCGACGCGCGGCATCCCACCTTCGAGTCCCTGCAATTGAGCGGCGGAGAGCGCGCGTTCCCGCTGGCGCTGGAGCCATTCCTGCTCAATCGCTTCGAGATGGCCGACTTCGCGCGCCGCGCGCAGGCCGCCGGGGTTAACTACATCGGCATCTGCTGCGGCGGCGCGCCCCATTATGTGCGGGCGATGGCCGAGGCTATAGGGAAAACAACTCCGGCCAGCCGGTACTCCCCGGCGATGGATCTGCATCCCATGCTCGGTTCACACGTTGATGAGAAGGACAAAGCGTTTCTCGGCGACTGGAAATCCTGAATCGTGAAACATTTCATTGCGGAGGCCACTTATGCCAGAACAACTCGGTTTTATCGGCCTCGGCCTCATGGGCAGGCCGATGACGCGCAATTTGCTCAGAGCCGGCTACCAGGTGACGGTGTTCAATCGCAGCCAGCCCGCCATCGACGAACTCGCGGCACAGGGGGCGCTCCCGGCGCGATCAGCGCGCGAGGTGGCCGAACACTGCACGCTGCTGATTACGATGCTGCCGGATTCACCCGATGTGGAGAGCGTGATCTTCGGCGCGAATGGCGCGCTGCAAGGGGCGCGCGAGGGCCTGCTGCTGATCGACATGAGCACGATTTCGCCGCTGGCCGCACGGCGCTTCGCCGCCGCCCTTCAGCGCCATGGCGTGCATTTCCTCGATGCACCGGTGAGCGGGGGCGATGCCGGTGCCAGAGCCGCGACGCTCTCGATCATGGTAGGCGGTCAGGAGGCCGATTTTGAACGCGCTCGCCCCATCTTCTCCGCCCTGGGCCAGCGCGTCACCTATTGCGGTCCCAGCGGCTCCGGCCAGGTCGTCAAAGCCTGCAACCAGATCGTGGTCGCACTGATAATCGAGGCCATCGCGGAGGCGCTCGTGCTCGGCTCTAAAGCAGGCGTGCGCCCCGAGACTATCCTCCAGGTTCTCGGAGGCGGCCTGGCGCAAAACCGCGTGCTGGAGTTGCGCGGGCCGAGCATGATTAAGCACGACTTCGCCCCCGGCGGCAAGGCGAAGTTTCATCACAAGGATCTCGGCTTCGCTCTGCAACTGGCCCGCGAACACGGCGTCTCCCTACCGCTGACTGCCCTGGTGGATCAACTTTTCGCCGTTCTTGTCGATAAAGGTCTGGGGGACCTCGACCATTCGGCGCTGCTGGCGGTCCTGGAAATGCTATCGCAGCATTCGCTGACGGATAACCCCTCCTGATGAAACGAAAGAGCAAAGGCGGACTGCCCCCAAAGCAAAAATCATAAAAGGGCAGGCGCCACATAGTCATATTGACTGGAGAACGACGAATTACCTAGCCAGTTACGTTTATAGGTGATGTTCGTCCTCCTGTATAGTTTCTCTGAATATCGCACTAGCAAGGGGCATCGCCTATGAAGCGTTTGCGGACTCTGCTTACAGCGCCGGTCATCGGCATTTTTGGTCTGGCTCTGGTTGTGCGCGTTCTCTATAACATGATTGGTGCCCGCGACTACTACCCTCTGCACGATTCGCTCACCTACCAGACCATCGCCTTCAATATCCTTCGCGAGCACTGCTACTGCCTGCTGCCCAATCTGCCAACCGTTGACCGCGCGCCGCTCTGGCCGGCTATTATCGCCGCTATCTATGGCGCCCTCGGCCCTCATGATCGCACGGTACGCCTTTTTCTCTGTATCGTCGGATCCGCTACCTGTGTATTGATCTATTTCTTTGCGCGTGATCTGTTCAGCAAACACGCCGGTCTCTTCGCCGGACTTTTCGCGGCCATTTATCCATTCCTTTTCGTCTATGACGCCTGGCTCTATTCAGAATCGCTCTATATTTTTCTTTTGCTCGCCTTCTGCTATACGCTCTATTACCTGCAACGCACCCTGCGCTGGAGTCTGATACTGCTGAGCGGGGTACTGCTCGTGCTGCTCTCGCTAACACGCCCCAACGGACCCGCTATTCTCGCACTCTTTCTCATCTGGGCGTTTGTGATGGGACGCGCAAAGCAAATTCCCTGGCCCGGGGTGATCAGGAGTGCGCTCACCGTCATCATTGTCTTCCTCGCACTTATTGCCCCCTGGACCATACGCAATTACGAGGTCACGCATGCCTTCGTGCCTACGGCTGTGGGCGATGGCAAGGTGCTGCTCGGCGCCTATAACGATAAGATCGCCGATCCGCACTACTCCGACGGCTACTATCTTGGGATCTGGATCATCCCCACCGAGTCCACGCCACAGGTCGCGGACCGCTTCCCCGCCAATTGCGCCGGCCCCTGCGAAGTGACACGCGACAACACCTACAAGGCAGAAGCCGTGCAATGGATGCAGGTGAACATATCGAAAATGCCCTATTTGCTCGCCTTACATTTTATCAATATGTGGCAGACCGGTTCGCAGGAAGCGGATCTCGCCATCAACCGTTTCCCTGACCGGCCTGCATCACGGCTCGTGGTGACGATGATGCAGATTATGACTCCAGTCCTCTTTGCGCTGGCCGCGCTCGGCCTGATCGTCACTTTGCGAAGGCGCTGGCGCGACCTGCTCTTTTTCTATCTGATTATCGCGTTCACTATCATACAATGTATCATCCTCTACGGTATTCCGCGGTTCCGCGCGCCTATTGAACCCATGCTCATTATCCTGGGTGCGGGCGCTCTATGGTGGCTGGCAACCCTGCGCAAAAAACGCAGCCTGCTGCGGCAAAAAAAATCGGAGGCGGCTGCGGAAGCTGTAACTGTGAGCGTGGAAAAAGCTATTAAATAGCCGGGCATTTACCGCTACTGCCCATAGAGCGTTATTTCATGATACAATAAAGAGGACAAAATGGCGATGGGGCGCCAGTAATCGAATGCAGAGCACAGATAGGCTAAAGAGTTGTTTTTTTTGCGTTGTTCAGACTATAATGTCTACAATTAACCACCGGCTACGACCACCGGCAATAAGCGGCACTCCAATCTTTTTCACGTATCTTCCAACATCAAAAGCAGATAGGTGCGAACGATGAGCAGTAAAGTTACCTATCGTCAGCAATTCACGCGCTGTGGGAAACCGCGCTGCCGCAAATGCAGGGAAGGTGCTGGACACGGGCCATACTGGTACGCATATTGGAGCGAAAAAGGGCGCACGGTCAGCAAATACATCGGTACACGTCTACCCGAAGGCATAGAGGCGTCACAGATATATTCAGGAGAGGCCGAAGCGGAGGGCGCCAGGGCAGGCAGCCATAATCCGCCTTCGCCTGTACTACGCGTCTATCTACTTGGTCAGTTTCGCATCGAGCGTAAGGTTGGCAGCGAGTGGCGCGCCGTCGACAGTCGCACCTGGCATCGCCGCCGCGCGCGCGCATTGCTGGGCTGCCTGCTCAGCCATGCCGGGCGCCGGCTGGGCCGCGAGCAAATCATGGAACTGCTCTGGCCCGATCTCGACATCGATGTCGCCGCGAATCGCTTGAACGGCGCTGTGCATGAACTGCGCCAGATCCTTGAGCCGGAGATTGCCCGTCCGGCGGCCTCGCGTATGCTGCGTCTCGAACGCGATGTGCTTGAGCTTGCCGATGATACGCAGGTCTGGGTTGACGCCGAGGAGTTCGAGCGCCTGCTAAAAGCGGCGGAGACCTGCACGGATCCCGAACAGACCGAAGCTCTGCTTGATGAAGCTGCCTCGCTCTATAGAGGCAGTTATTTATTGGAAGAACTCTATTCGGAGTGGGCCGCGCCCCGCCGCGATGCATTGCAGCGGGAATGGGTGGGGCTGCTGCTCAAACTGGCGGACCTGCGAGCGCGGCGCGGCGCCTTCGTCAGCGCTATCGAACTGCTGGATCGACTGCGCGCCGCCGACCCCACGAACGAAACCGCGCTTCAACGTTTGATGCTGCTGCTGACACGGCTTGACCGGCGCGGCGAGGCGCTTCAGATCTATCGCCAGCATGCCGCTATGCTGCAACGCGATTACGAAAGCGAGCCATTACGCGAGACCGTCGAACTCTACGAGGCGCTGCGCAAGGGCCTCGTTCCGCCCCCCATATCTGCGCCAGCACAACCCGCCGCAGCGCCGCAGGAGCAAGAGGCGAAGCCCACCGTCCCCTCTCGTGATACAAAACAGGCTTCACCAGCGCAGACATTCTCCTTTGTGCGTCCCGTCTTCCAGTTGGGGCGCCATAATCAGAGTCCGCTGATTGGTCGCGAGCGTGAACTGGAGACCATGCGCCAGGTCATGCTCTCTCTGGAGGGCGTCGCGACGCAGGAAGGCGCCGGTCCCGAGGAGGATATGGTCTCCCGCGCTCTGCACACTGCCGCCACTGCTCACGGAGCGCGCCGGCCACATTTCCTGCTGCTGCGGGGCGAGGCCGGCATCGGCAAGACACGCCTGGCCGAAGAATTGAGCCTCGAAGCCTATACGCGCGGGTGGGCCGTGGCCTGGAGCAGATCATACGAGCAGGAGCGCGCCATCCCCTATCGTCCCTGGACAGAAGTATTGCGCGTGCTGCTGCACGGCACCGCTACCTTTTCAGAACTGGTCAATAGCGTCACGACAAGCGGAAGCGCCGGCGCGCCGTCCCCATCGTCCGTCAAGCTCGAACGCCTCAGTGCGCTGCTGCCCGAACTGGCAATCGATGCCGCCCAGCCGGCCATGCGCTCACCGGCTCCGCTGCCACACGAGCAGGAGCGCCTGCACCTCTGGGAAGCCGCGCTTGGCCTGCTAGGTACGCTGAGCAAAATTCATCCGCTGCTGCTGGTCTTCGACGATCTGCACTGGGCCGATGACAGCAGCATCGACCTCCTCACCTATCTCGCACACCATCTCCAGGATCAACGCGTCCTGCTGCTCGTCACCTGCCGCGAAGGCGAGCTACCGCCGCTGCACCGGCTGCGCACGCTCATTACCGATCTGAAGCGCGAACAGACTATCGTCGCCCTTTCTGTGCAGCCGCTGACGCACTCCCAGATCGGTACGCTGCTGGCGCACCTGCCCGAAGACATTGTAGCGAGCATCCAGACCCAGGCCGCCGGCAACCCCTTCTTTGCCGAGGAACTCGCGCGCTACCTGGAAGCCATGTATAGCGATGAAGATCTTCCCCTGCCCATCGCCGTCAGTCGCCACATCGAAACCACCCCCGGCGCCTATGCCACGCACCCGGCTCGATCATCGCGCGCGCTGCCAGAGGCTATCGCCGCCGTGCTTGAACGGCGCCTCAGCCGGTTGAGCGGCGGCTGTCAGGCGCTGCTTGGCAAGGCCGCCGTCCTCGGTGGCTCCTTCGAACTGAGCCAGTTGTTGCCGATGGTCAGGGAGCACGATGAGGATACTGTCCTCGATCTGCTGGAAGAGGCCCTTCAGGCCGGGCTATTGACGGAAGAGGGCACAGGCGCGCACATCACCTATCACTTCTGGCACCCACTGATTATCAGCCATCTCTACGAGCGGCTGTCGGCGGCACGGCGCGCTCAGCTCCATCGCCGGGCTGCGGAGGCTATCAAAGCGACGCATGTGGCCTCGCAGGAGAAGGTCGCGGCCGCTATCGTTCATCACCTCAGCAGGGGCGGCGGCGATCCCGTGCAGATCGCCCATTATGCGGAACTGGCAGGCAACGAGGCATATTCTCTGGCTGCCTACTCGGAGGCGCAGCAATACTACCTGCAAGCCATTCAGGCCAGCATTGGCGCCGAACAATCTATATCGAATGACGCCGATATTCACCAGCAAATTCGTTCTATCATGCCCCATATCATCTCGCCTCTCTTAAAGGCTGATCCTTTGCATATTTGCCGCCTGCTGGAACTCGTGGCCGAGTGCAGCATGGTACAGGGCAATTTCGAGGATGCCCGCTACCTCTACGAATATATCCTCGACCTGCGCAGCAGCGAAAGATTCCAGCGGCAAGGATTTCCCGCTCAGAACGATCAAGAGCGGCGCAAAGAGGTCCAGATCCAGGCGCTGCTCTGGCGTGAGATCGGCAACACCTGGACCGCTACAGGCGATTGTGTGCGCACCTACCAGTGCTACGAACGCGGCAAGGAGGTGATGACCAGAGCTGGCATCACCAGCGGTGCGGCCTGGGCCTGCCTGCACTTGCAATATGGCGCTACGCTCAGGCTGGAGGGCAATTATCACGAGGCGCGGCGCTACTTGCAGGAAGCGCTGGAAATGCTGGAGAGCGTGGTCCAGCAATCGTCCGAGCAGCGGGAGAGCGCCCCGGCGCAGGCGCACAAAGAGCTACAGACGCGGACGGAGCGGGCGCTGCTCGGTGATCCGCTGGAAATCGGCGATGCGCACGAAAAGCTGGGCATCGTGGCGGCCAGCGTGGGTGAGCTGAGCGAGGGCATCAAGCATATGCATATCGCGCTGAGCATCTATGAGCAGCGCGAACTGGTCTCAGAGATGGCGCGCGTGTGCGGCAACCTGGGCGCCGCCTCTATCGTGCAGGGCGAGCTTGACGCGGCACGCCAGTATTTGCAGCGCTCACTCGATCTTGCCGAACGGACGGGCGACCTGCCCAATATGGCGCACGTCATGCTCAATCTCGGCGATGCTTCTCATCGCATCGGCGATCTGCTCGAATCGGAGAAGTGGTATAAGCACAGCCTCGCGCTCGCCGAGCGTATCAATGACCGCGAGCGTATGAATGGCTGCCTGGTCGAACTCTCCAGCGTGCAGCAAGACCTGGGCAATCTGGACGAGGCGGCCAGCAGCCTCAAACGCGCGCTCTCCATCGGGCGCTCCCTGAGAAATTCTCGCTGTATCCGCTACGCGCTGATCAGCATGGCCGACCTGCGCATTACATCAGCTATCATTAAGGGCAATCTATTGCTGGATAGCACACACTACAACCGGCCCCCTGCGTCCTGCCAGCGCCTCCTCTTCCGCGCGCGCTCAACCTTGCAGCGGGCCATCTCCTTTGAAGGATTGGAGATCGAGGCGATCATCGATGGCAAGCTGCTGCTGGCTATGCTCAACTTCTTGCTGGGCGACCTGGAGACCGCAGAATCCATGACGGCGCAGATCCTCAGGGAGAGCTACGAAAATGAAATTGTCCGCAGCATCGGGCGCGCCTATCGCTTATTGGGGCGCATCATGACGGCCCGTGGCGACTACGAGCAGGCGGATTACTACTTCGAGCAGGCGATACAGATTTTTCAGGAACGAGAGTTTCGCCTGGAATACGCGCGGGCGCTGCACGGCTATGGCATTTCTCTGGCGCAGCGCCGCTCCGCTGCCACTCCGATAACCGCGCGCGAGACGGGCGAGCAGGCGCACCGCCGGGGACTCGATTACCTCCACGAAGCGCGCCATATCTTTTCCTCCTGCCACGCCGATCTCGAATCCACCTGGGTTGAATACGTCCTCGTACAACTGGGGGAACCGAGCGCCGCCGGCGTCCGTGAGATATAATACATGTGTGTTGATGGCATAGCGGGGCGAACTGCGTCCGCCCCGCTATGCCATCAACACACAAACACTCGCGAAGCGCCGCAGGCGCTGAGAAGTCAGATTATATGAAAGGTATTTCTGGATGCCCAACGATTATGAGGATGTAACGACCTTACAGCAGCAGGCACAAACACGCCGCGAAATCGAGCAGGCGATTACACAGCTTTTTGCTCCTGAAGACGAGGCCCTGCGCTCCGCGCTCGCAGCGGCAAAAGAGGCTGGCCTGCCGCTCATTCAGATCTCGCCCATCCAGGGGAAATTGCTGCAACTGCTCGCGGCGGCCTGCAACGCGCGCAAAATACTGGAGATCGGCTCCCTGGCAGGCTACAGCGGTATCTGGCTGGCCCGCGCGCTGCCCGCCGGGGGGCGCCTCATCACCCTGGAGATCAATCCGAAGCACGCCGAGGTCGTGCGCGATTCCTTCAAACGCGCCGGCGTGGCGGATCGCAGCGAAGTGCGCGTGGGTAAGGCGCTCGATCTGCTCCCACAGTTGGAGGGCGAGGCTCCTTTCGACCTTGTTTTCATCGATGCCGATAAAACGCCCTACCCACAATATCTCGATTGGGCGCTGCGGCTCACGCGCCCCGGCAGCATCATCGTGGCCGACAATTGCGTTCGCGGCAAACGGCTGTGGAAGGCTGCGGACCAGGATGAGGTCGAGGCGAGCGTCTATGAGTATAATCGACGCGCCGCCAGCGATCCGCGCCTGGTCTCGCTCGCCCTCGCCATCGACAACGACGCAACCGATGGCTTTACCATCTCGGTAGTGCGGCAAGATTAGAGAACCATCTTCTCCCGGCGCGAACTGTCAAACGCTCGCCCGGGCGCGAATGTGGCGAGATTGATGCTTGCGTGATCGAACGGCGGGGGAAGACGCACGCAGCCGTGATCGACCTCCCCAACAAGGAGAGCCTCGACCAGCAGCGCGGTTATCGGCGCATGCATCAGCCCGTGCCCGGAAAATCCTACCGCATGGATGAGATTCTGCTGGTGGGAGTCGCGCCCAATGAGCGGGTTGGCATCGGGTGTCATACCATAGAATCCACACGCTGTAGCGATCAGGCCGCCGGCATTGGCAAGAAGCGGGGAGAACTGCTCTACCTGCTCAAGGAGCGCATACCCGTAGTTGTCGATGCCGTTATCATGGCGAAATGGTGGATCGATACGATCCTGGTCGGCATCGCTAAACTCTGTCTCCGGCTCGGTCTCGTGCGCCCAGGCCAGCATCAAGAGATCATGATCTGGCCGCGAGTGCGCCCCGCGATGGCTCCCGACGCCATAGATGGTCATGGGCAGATGATGCCAGTTCACTTCATCCATGACTTCCCGCGATGGCTTGAGAAAATAGTGGTAGCGCTTGAGCGGAGAGACGGGGAGCGCCATGCCACCGATGCGCGGACTCAGACGAGCGGCCCAGATGTTGGTGGCATTCACAAACCAATCGGCCTCCACTGTGCCCCTGTTTGTTACCAGCGCGCGTATGCGATCAGCATGGAGGATGGCGCCGAGCACCTCGGTCTGCTGTTGCAGATCAACGCCTAATTCCTGCGCCCGCCGGAACCCTTCGGTATAGATCATCTGTGGGTAGAGAAAGCCATCGCTCGGACACCAGGTGGCTCCTATCAAACGCTCGGCCCTGAGAAAAGGCCAGCGTTCCTGGACGCCGCCGGGCGTGAGCACTTCAACAGGCAGTCCAAGCCGCTGCTGCATGCTGGCCGCTTCCTGTGCCTGTTTCCAGAGTTGAGCTACCTCGCGCTGCCTGCGAAGCTGCCAGGCCGGAATTGCGGCAGGGGATTCGTAGAGGAACAGGTAGCCGTTCTGCCGCAGCACAGGCTGCTGGCGAACCTCCGGGGGACTCTGCAAAAGGTCGTGAAAGTGGCTATACCACCACTCACTATATTGCATGCCAACCACCGTCTCTTCGGTGCTGAACTGCGCCCGAATACCCGCGGCTGAACGGCTGGACGAACCATTGCCTATAGAGGCTTTCTCAAGGGCAGTCACGCGGAATCCGCGCTCGGCCAATCGCACGGCGATAAGCGCGCCCGATACACCCCCACCAATGATGACGACATGCCCGGCGGAAGAGGAAGGTGCCATATTTTAAGTCTTCTCCTGGACTGTGCAACGCCTGCGGCAAGGAATCTGAATAGTTACGACGTATATTATACCCGGTGATAGTCCCTATCCCGGAGTGCTTCCCCAGGCCGACACAAACAACAACTGGCCGCAGAAGCTCTGGCTGCTCATCTCTATGAGGCACTGCTGATAGAGCGCCTCCATCTCCTCGCGGCTGTGTGATGGATCGACTCTGGTGATGAAATCGATGAATTCGTAGAGCACGATTTCATGGTTGCGATAGATCGTGGTATGTTCTACGCTGCCCGCATGGTAGTCAATGAGGTAAGGCGCCGTCTGCACGTTAGTACATCCAGCAGCTACGAGCCAGGGCTTGAGCAGCGGCGTCACCACGGCCAGGCGGCCATTGCGCCGCAGCGTTTGCGCAAGGATCTCCCGATAACGTTCGAGCGCCAGGCTGTTCGTGACAATATCCAGGCCATTGCACTCGGTCAGGCGAATGATTCCTCCCGGCTTCGTTACGCGCATCATCTCGCGGATCAACCTGGGCCACCATGATTCTTTGAGGAATCCGACCAGAAAGCGTGCATTGACCAGATCGAAGCGCTGGTCGGCGAACTCCAGGCTATGGGGAGACGCCTCTTCATCCTGGAAACCGGCCACCACATTCATCACCTGGAAGGTCACGTTCTCCAGCCCTTGAACCTGTGCGGTTGCCTGCGCATAAGTGATGTATTGCTCGTTGATATCGACGCCGACGACCCGGGCCTCGGGAAAAGTGAAGGCAAACTCACAGGCCCAGCCACCGGGACCGCAGGCAATATCTAACACCTGGGCATCCGCCGGTAGTTTCACCCCCGGGGGCACCAGGGGCATATAATCGTTCATCATACGCTCCTGGCCTAGCAGGCGAGCCAGCTCGCTATTCATGTGCTGAATACCTATAACATAGGTGTTATCAGGGTGGGCAGGCAAACGCGGATCGTGGTAGGAAAAAGGGCGTGCATGGGGATCGGTTGCCATAGAGATTGCTCCTCTGGTTCCTGGCTGCTGTTCTTGTTCACACGGTCCTGCTCATCCTGCACCTCGCTTCTGGCAGTGACAGCATGAGCAGCCGTATGTACCCATACTCTACCATGCCTTTCTCCTTTTCTCAAGCCCTCATGGGGCGCTCGTGCGGCTTCGCCCACAAGGATCTTATGAGATGTGGTGTGTGGGCCAGTCGCGACGCGACTGGCCCACACACCACATCTCATGGAAAAGAAATTCCCAGCTTGATCGCATGCACGGGATTATGATAAATCGCCAGGAAAGCGGCAGGAGCCTCCGCAAAGCTGACTATCGGATCGATTATGCCCTTAGAACTGAGCTGTCCTTTGATAAACATGGCGATCAGGCTGCTGGAGAGGCGCCGGATATCCCAGAGCGGATATTCTCGCAATGGATTGTTCCAGACCGGCATGCTGCTGATTAATTCCAGGCGATTATGATGCCACTCGGCGCCAAGCTCAAGCACGCTATCTCTGCCTTTGTAATATCCCAGTGTGACGATACGGGCGCAATTGCGAACCGCGCGCATCGCTCCGTGCAGCGCGCGATAGCTGCCGCTGGCCTCAATCGCAATATCGGCGCCTCTGCCATCAAGAAGAGCGCGTATGGCGAGACCGACATCATCGACGGCAGGATCGTATACAGCGTCGGCGCCAAAGCGCAGCGCCAGTTCGCGGCGTTTGATGATGGGATCGACGGCGATAACGTGCGCGCAGCCGCTGAGACGCAGCATCTGGACAATGAAGAGGCCAATTGCCCCCAGGCCAAAGACAACGACATCATCGCCCAGCCGCGCCCGCGAGTCGCGCACGGCAGCGAAGGCATAGAGCGCCGGGTCCAGGCAGAGGGCATCCAGCGCGCTCAGCGATGGCAGCAGCGGCTCTACCTCATCCTCCTCCTTTGTCACCAGCTCGCAGGCCGGTCCATAACAATAGACTTCCTCGCCCACCTGAAATTTGCTTACCGCTTCCCCGACCTCCACCACGCTGCCAACGACCATATTGCCCACGTAACGCTGTACAAAGCCTTCGGGCCGCTCATCCTGTTCCGCTTTGACGAAGAGGCGCAGATCACTATCAAAGCGCCTGTCCTGAAATGGCGATTCCCCGCTGAAAAGATGGAATTCCGTGCCATGTTTAATTGCGGCAAGGCGCGGGCGGATACGCACCTGGTTCGCCTGGAGGGGATGTTCTTGCTCCTCGCGGATGATAACGCTCTGCGGTCTATCGATATACAGCCCGTGATACATGTTGAAACCTTTCTAGAATTCGGCGAAGAAGTTATTTCAAGCCACCAGCGGTCAGGCCCTCAATAAAGCGGCGCTGGAGGATGAGGAACAGCACGATGATCGGCAGCATCACAATGACGCCGGCGGCATCGGTCAGCCCCCAGTAGCGATGGAACGACTGCTGAAAGGCCAGAAAGCTCGTAGAAACGGGTAAAAGAGCATTGTTCTGGATAAAGGTAACGGCGTAGATAAACTCGTTCCAGGCCGCGAAGCCGGCGATCAGGCCCACGGTCAGGAAGCCGGGCAGGGCCAGCGGCATAACGATCCCGGCAGCGATCTGGAACTCGTTCGCGCCATCGATGCGCGCCGCCTCGCTAAAATCGCGCGGGATAGTGATGAGATACGAACGCAGCAGGAGAATTGCCAGCGGGCTGTTCACCGCGCAATAAATGATAATCAATCCCAGCAAACTATCGGTGAGGTTGAGCGCGCTCCAGATGAAGTACAGCGGAACCAGAAAGAGCTGGAAGGGAATGGCGAAGCAGATTACCAGGTACAGGAGAACGCCGTCGGCGCCCGGCAGATCCATATGCGCCAGCGCGTAGGCCGCCAGGCCGGCGATAATCCACACGCCGAGGATTGTGCCCCCGGCAAGAATACAACTGTTGCCCAGCGCCTGCCCCAGATTTCCCTGGCTCCAGGCATTGATATAGTTGCTCAGCAGGGGATGCAGCGGCAGGCCGAGGGGGTTATTGCCCAGTTCGTTCTCCGACTTGAGCGAATTGAAGAACAGAACGAGCACCGGCCCCAGCGAGAACGCGGCCAGTATGATCGCGGCAAGGTAATAGGAAAGGCCGGCAGGAAGCTTCAACCGGCGCGGCTTCGCTTTCATAGTCGAGGACATCAACTTTCCCACCCCTTTCGTCTCAGCAGCACAAAGATCAGCGCAACCACGATAGCCAGGAGGCTGATGCACAATCCCATAGCGGCTGCATAGCCAGGCTCGTTCAGCGCGAAGGCGTCCTTGTAAAGCAGAATGGTCATCACCTGCGTGGCGCCCGCCGGGCCTCCCTGCGTCATAATGAAGGGATACTCAAAGACGAGCAGCGACCAGACTGTGACCAGCAGCAGCGCCAGGCCCAGCACCGAGCGAATCCCGGGCAGCGTGACGTGGTAGAACTGGCCCCAGCGCCCGGCACCGTCAACGCGCGCCGCGTTGTACAGTTCCGCGTCGATTGATTGCATCGCCGCCAGAAAGATCACCACCAGAAAACCCCAGAAATGCCAGTTATCGACAAAGGCTACCGAGGCCAGCGCGAGCCTCTTATCCCCTAAAAAGTATACGTTATCGAGCCAGTGAATCCCCACCCTGTCGAGCGCGAAGGCGAGGCCCTGCTGCGGATCCAGGATCTGCTGCCAGATTGCGGCATTCACGACGCTGGCAATAATATAGGGAATGAAGTAGATGACGCGGAACAGAAGCTGAAAGCGCCTGATCTGCGAAAGCAGAAAGGCTCCGAGCAGTCCCAGAGCAATCGGCACCGTCAGAAACATGGCAACCCAGAGCAGATTATAGATCACCGCGCGATGAAAATCCGCGTCGTGGAGCAGTTGCGCGAAATTAGCCAGCCCGATGAAGTGGGCCGGACCAATCCCCGACCAATCGGTGAAGGCGTAGTAAAACGTAGAGAGCGAAGGGCCAAGTACTACCGCGAAGTTGGCGAGAAAAAAGGGCAGCATGAATGCCCAGGCGAGGAGCCTGTACTTTCTTCTGCTCCTGTGAGGCGCCACACCTCGCCCGGCGCGGGATTCTGTGGAGAACCCCGCGCCAGTTGACAGAGGCGCACGCTGCGTCATCTGTTTTGCCGCCATGCACTTCACCTCTTTGGAATAGGTGGAACCACGCCCTGCGCGAGTTCCTGCTGAAAGGTCTGATTCATCTCGGCGCAGAACTGTGCGGGCGTCATATCCCCGGAGAGAACTTTATCCAGGCTGCTATAGGCGATAACATCAGATCTGGGCGGCCAGAAGGTCCAGGTAGTGTAGCCAAAGTTTCCTTGCGCCGATGCCTGGTCCAGAGCCAGGTAGTGGCGCTTGATGCGTGGATCGAGTCTGGCCGGGAAATCCGCCGGGTTGAGCGGAATGGGCGGCGGCGGAAAGTTGATGTCCGCCAACTCCTGGGCGGCGCGCTGCGGCGTGCTGTAGAGCCAATCAAGATATCTGGCCGAGGCGCTGGCTACCTTGCTGGTGGCCTTGATCGAGAGCGTATACCCGATGCCCAGCGTGTAGAGATTCTGCGGGACGCCATCGCGCAGGGGAGGAATGGGGAACCAGTCATAATCCATGCCGGAATTGCCCGGGCCGAAGTAGGAGGGCCAGTTGGCAAAGGCCCAGCTCCCCTCCACGTCCATCGCCGCTTTCCCCTTCGCGAAAGCCGCATCCAGCGTACTGAACGTGTTGGTAAAATACTTCTGCACGCCCCCGCCAAACCAGCCCTTCAGGAAGTAGCTGCGCAAAAGCGTGATGGCATCGACAAAGACCGGATCGGTCCAGGCGAGCTTGCCGGTGAGCGCCTGGTAGACTGCATCGGGACCGGCATAGTGATTGAAGAACATGGTCGTGTACCACTCGGAGGCGCCCCGGCTGTCGGCGTTGCCGGCCATAAAAGGCATGATCCCCTGGCCCATCGCCTCCTGCGCCAGCCCCTCCAGCTCGCTGCGATTCGTCGGGATCTTCCAGCCCTTTTGCTCAAAGAGCGTCTTGTTGTAGTAGATAATCAACGTCTGGTAGGAGCCGGGGAGCGAATAGAGCTTATTATGCACGCGCCCGGCGTCCAGCGCCCAGCCCAGAATTTTGTTCTTCCAGTTGTATTGCCGGGCATAGGTATCAAGGTCGAGGAAGAGGTTCGCGTTGATGTACTGCAAGGCGTAGGCCGGACCAGGGGTGGGCACGATGTCGGGGCCTTTGCCCGAAGCCAGCGCGATTTGAATCAGGCGATCAACGTCGGCCTCCGGCTTAAAACTGATCTCGACGTTGATGTTCGGGTTGGCCTTGTTAAAGGCATCGACATCGTGAGACTTCATGTAAGCGCGCTGGTTCCCATCATCCAGCCCATACCAGAAATTGATGGTGGCGGCATTCGACTGACTCCCCTGCCCGCCACAGGCCGCTAACAAGGCTCCACCGAGGCTCGCTCCCAGAGCGGCTTTGCTGCCGTCCAGCAAAAAACGTCTGCGTGAAATAGGAAGATGCACGGCGCACACTCCTTTGCTTGCGCTAGAAACGAACGATAAGTTCATAGACGCTACTACATCATGACATCATGGATACCGGTTGTGCGTGCTTCGAGGGAGAAAGGTTTACCGACATCTCCTTCCTTACCCCTCAGGTTGAAATAGGCTCAGGAAAATTGTCATCGATGACATGAACAGAGTATAACCAGTCTCGTTTTCTTTGTCAAGGCACCGGTAAAATTACGCATAAAGCTAGCGATACTTGACAAAAAGCAAGAAAAATGCTATGTTCTTGCTGTCATCGATTTCATTACAGAGCGTGGAGGGGGGAACCCCGATCTCAACTATGATAAAGAAGAACGTAACCTTGAAGGACGTTGCCCGCGCAGCCGGTGTATCGACTGCTACCGTGGCCCGCGTTATCCACGAGAAAGGCAATATCGCGGAGGAGACGCGCAGGCAGGTGGAGGCCGTTCTCAACCAGACCGGCTACCGTATAAACGTGGTCGCTCAGGGTTTGCGCAAACAGCAAACGATGTCAATTGGTCACATCCTGCACAGTATCATGCCCAACCCCTTCTATGCCGGAGTCGCGCTGGGAGTTGAGCAGGAGGCTTTGAAGCAGGGATGGGGCGTATTGATGATTAATGTGCAGGGGGATGCACAGCGCGAGCGCCTGGGGGTTGAGACGCTGATCCAGCGCCGCGTCGATGCCATTCTCTTTACCGCTGCTGTCGCGGAATCCAACGTGAAACTCGCGCTGGACGCCGGTTTACAGGTTGTGCAATTGCAGCAGCCAACGGCTGTTCCGACCCACCAGGTCACAGCGGATAATTATGTTGGCTCGATGGCGGCGGTGGAACATCTTATTGCGCTCGGCCACCGGCGCATCGCCTATATTGGTGCAGGCCCGACGTACAAGCGGCAGGATGCAACCTTCCTCTCCCGCCTGGGGCTGGTCGATCAGGAACGCTTCTCTGGCTATCTCGCCGCCCTCCAGAAGTATCAGATTCCGGTTGATGAGCAGCTTATCGCCTTTGGCCGTTACTATTCTCTGGATCACGAAAAAAGATCCGACGATGGCTATGTCTTTACAAAACAGTTCTTGCAGCTTGAGGAGCGGCCCACGGCGATCTTTGCCACCTGCGATATCCTGGCCGCCGGCGCATTGCAGGCGATCTACGAGCAATCGCTGCGCGTCCCGGAAGATATTTCGCTGGTTGGCTTCGATAATACATTCGCGCCCTACCTTGCGCCCCCGCTGACAACGGTGGAGTTGCCCATGTTCGATATTGGCAAAGCGGCGGTGCGTATCGTGCTGGAGCAGCGCCAGCAGGATGAGGCCGGGTCCTGGGTTCAGCAGCATGTGCGGCTCTCGACGCGCCTGATCGTGCGCTCGTCAACCGGTCCCGCGCCCTGTGGTTGATAATGACCTCTTTAAACTAGAAAGCCGAGGAACCATGCACTCTCCTACATCTCTCAAGCAATCCTTCTGCTGGGGAGGATTCGCCGCGCGTGTCCCTGCCCCGCAACTGCTGCGCTCGGCGGCGGAGATGGGCCTTAGCGGCGTTGAACTGCTGCCCCGCGAATACTGGCAGATGGCGAAGGATCACGGCCTGACCATTGTTTCTGTCGATGGTCACGGCACTATCCAGGAGGGACTGAACCGGCGAGAGCATCACCAGCGTATCGAGCAGGAAATTCGCGCGAAGCTTGCTCTGGCCGAGACATGGGGCATTCGCCATCTGATTGTCTTTAGCGGCAACCGCGCGCGTCTCGACGACCAGAGCGGCATCGCGTACACCGCCGAGGGCCTGAGCCGCGTGGCAAAGGCAGCAGAAGACGCGGGAGTTACGCTGGTCATGGAGCTATTGAATAGCAAAGTAAATCACCGGGACTATCAGTGCGATCACGTCGCCTGGGGCGTTGAGGTCTGCCGCCGCGTAGACTCCCCGGCGGTACGCTTACTTTACGATATTTATCATATGCAAATCATGGAGGGCGATATTATTCGCACTATCCAGCAGTATCATGAGTATTTCGCTCATTATCATACGGCAGGAAACCCTGGTCGCCACGAACTTGACGAGCATCAGGAACTCTATTATCCCGCTATCGTGCGCGCGATCCAGCAGACCGGATACCAGGGCTATCTCGGACACGAGTTCAGCCCGCTCGGCGATCCACTGCGCTCCCTCCAGCAAGCGTTTGAACTGTGCCGGCTCTCCAGTTAACACTTCACAACCCTTCCCATCCCTTTCCGCCTGTGGTACACTTGACGCGGTACAGCTTTCCATTGAAGCATAAGCAGTAACCATATGCGCAGGTATGCACAAAAAGCAAGAAAGGATTCCTATGAGCCAGTTATCCTCGTCATCCCCTCAGCCCCGGCGAAATCACGCCGCGCGGCGTCAAATTTATGGAGACAGCCGGCATGGCTACGAGCAGGAGAGTTCGTATATCCTGCCCGCTAACTCCGCCGCTGAGATCGCGCGCCTGGCGAATCAAGATCGCTTTTTTAACGAGGCCCACCAGCTCATCCCGCCCGCCGTCCCGGAGAACGGACGCGTGCTCGACCTGGGATGCGGCGCGGGGGCATGGTGCGCGGAGGTCGCCTTCCATCATCGGAAGATGGAAGTTATCGGCATCGATATTTCGCGGGAACTGATTACCTACGCCACCGCTTCGGCCCGCACGCAGATGCTTGATAACGTTCACTTTGAGGTCATGGATATCAGGGAAAAATTCGCCTTTGAGGATGGTTCCTTTGACCTGGTAAACGCTCGCTTCATGAGCGGATTTTTGCAGGCCGGGGAGTGGCCCACTGTCATTGGCGAGATGGTACGCGTCACCAGGCCCGGCGGGATCGTGCGCCTCATCGACACCGATGGCAACAGCGTCACTTCATCGCCCGCCGGGACGAAGTTCCGCGATCTGATCGTCCAGACGATGCAGGCCGATGGACGCACGCTGGTGCTCACTCCCTATTTCAAGTTCTGGCTGCGGGAAGCCGGCTGCTCCGAGATCCAGCTCATCCCGCACCTGATCGATATTTCCACGGGAGAGCCGGCCCACCCGGTTATTTATGAAGATTTCAAGGTGCTTCTGACGCAGGTAATCCCCTACCTGGTGGCCCGCAATGCCTCGCTCACCGAGGAGATGCTTACCGATCTCTTGCGCCAGGCGCTCGGTGAGATGCTCCAGGACAGCTTTCGCGGGCACTGGCCCTTTGTGGAGTGCTACGGCAGGAAAGCGTGACGAAAACCTTAGAACGTGATGATTTCGCCGCAGCTTTCGCACCAGCCCTCGAATTTGCCATCGTGCTCGCGCACATCGGAGAGGCGGCGGGCACAGCGGCAGACGTAGCCATGCTGGCGGGCGGGATTGCCGAAAACCAGAGCATGCGGGGCCACATCCTTCGTCACCACCGAGCCGGCGCCAACGAGGGCGAACGTGCCTATCGTGATCCCGCACACGATCACCGAGCCGGCCCCGATAGAGGCGCCATACCTGACGAGCGTTGGCGTAATTGTCCAATCCTCGGCTCCTTTGAGCTTCCCATCAGGCGTAATCGCACGCGGCAGCAGGTCGTTGGTAAAGCAGACGTGCGGGCCGACGAAGACGCCATCCTCGATGGCGACGCCCTCAAAAAGAGAGACATGGTTCTGGATCTTGACGCGCGAGCCGATACGGACGTGACTATCGACAAAGACGCCCTTGCCGATGTTGCACTGCTCACCAATCACGGCCCCGGCGCGCACATGTGCCTGCCGCCAGATGCGCGTCCCGGCGCCAATCGAGGCCCCCGGCTCGACCTCCGCGCCAGGGTGGACATAAAACGAGGCTGCCTGCATTCCTGTTCACTCCTGTTCCCACTACTAAATTTCGTGCCCACACTCTACACCGCGCCATCGTTTTTTACAAGCCCTCAGCGCATCCGATCCTTACATGTAATGGTCCTTTCCACCGGCAATGCTTCTCACCCGTAAATCACGATCCCCAACCCTACCTCCGGCACCAGCACAATATTCATGCTGTTATCAGCGGCAACGGAGTGCGAGTCGGTCTTTGTGCGGATATTTTGCACCCATTTCAGTGTTTTTGCGTCGACAACCGCGAGGACGGAGCCGCCGGGATTATCGCCCGCCGCCAGGAAGTACTGCTGACTGCCGCTGTCGTACCAGACCTCATCGCACCCGCTGGCCTGGGTAATCATCGCCAGGACCTGCCAGGTAGTCAGGCTGAGAACGACAGGATCCCCGTCGCAGCCGATGATCGCTTCGTGCGATGGCCCGATGGCAAAACCGCTCGGATTACATGACTTCAAGGGGACGACTTTCACGACCTTGCCCTGGACGGGATCGATCACGTCGATCTCCCCGCCCGCGTTGGCCGAGGTTTCGGGCACCGATACATCGAAGTCGTCTGTTGTGGCATCCCAGGCTGGCTGCTCTATACCATCGGCGGTGCTGAGCGTAATCTTCTTCACTACCTTATGACTGCTCGCCGAGATGAGCGTCAGAAACGGCGGGCTGTCATCGCCATTCCCCACAGCGATCAACTGATCCTGGGCATCATAGGCCAGTTCGTCGGCGCGCTCCTTGCCGCCAGTAGAGACGCGGGCCACAATCTGGCGCGTGCTGAGGCTGACGACCTTGACACTGCTATCACCATCCGCCGCCCAGAGCTGACCCAGGTTATCTGTCACCACGCCGTTTGGCCCCTTTGTTCCGCCGCTGATGCCGATAAAACCGCCGATAGTCGTAACGAACTTTCTGCTCTGAAGGTCAAAAACGTCGACGCCTTTACTCGTGCGGTCAGCCAGGTAGTAGAGGTGATGAGCCTGGTCAACCCAGCTAATATCAAAGCTCCACGAACTCTGGATCGCGGCCATATTAGGCAATGACATGGTGGCTATCTGCTGATACGTTTTCGGAAGAACCGGCGTAGGAGTGGGAGCAGGCGGGGAAGAGCGCGCGGCGGGAGCGGATGAAGAAGGTCGTGGAGTCGGGGTAGGCGATGGCAGAGCCGCAGGCGTGCTCGTAGGTGTGGCGGCTGTTGTAGATGTTGCCGCGGGCGAAGATGTGTTTACCATGCTGCCATCTACAATCGCTGTTCCCTCAGGTGAAGTTGTGCCGGTTGAGGGGGTGCCGCTCTGGCTTACGTTCGTACACGAGGAAAGAAACAAAATAATGAAAACAAGCGCGACCAGGTGATGCAAGCGTTGCTTGTCCAAGTTCGTGTGACATCCTTTCAATGAAGTTGCAAAAAAGAAATAATGGGCATGTGGCTATAGCTTCATAAGATTACCTCTCCTGGATGAATAAAGGGCACAGTAATTCTACTGAAAAGCTCATCAGTAGAATTACCGAGATGAAATGGATAGAGTGTTTTTAGCTACGACTTCGGCGCGGTATACGGCGCTACCTCGAAGGTCGCCAGCCGTTGAAGGTTGTCATAGATCCAGAGGGCGCCCCCCTGTGAGAGACCGGTAGAAGGATCAGGCTGGCCGGTGTAAGCATACTGAGCCTGCGTCGCCATATCATCCAGGATCGCCAGGGAGGAGGTCTTGAGAAGCCGGGCATCTGTCATGGGCAGGAGTTGTTTCGCATCCTGATAAACCCTGGTCAACGCGCGCCTGGCACTATCGATGCCACCATTGATCTGTACAGCGAGCCGGTGCTGCGCGGCGGTAGCCTGGGGAGCGAGAATCGCGCCATTGAGATGCGTCTGAACCAGGTAAGCATATCCGGGAGGAGCCTCGTTCTGGTAGACATAGCCCGGGGGATCCGCATCTTGCGGGACAGGTCCGAGCAGCGGCACCTGAGCCATCGACGAATCGGCCAGCCAGGGGGTTGCGGGCGGCAGGTCGCGTTTGACAAATGAGCTGCCATCAAGGTAATCGAGAATGCGTATGACCTGATTGCGGAGAGCGTCCGGATCCTTATTTTGCCAGTCTTCGGGCAGCGCACGAGATAGATCCGCGACGGTAGCCGTGTCTCTGGCGAACCAGAAGGCCAGGCCCCCGTGCAATCCACGGATGGCAAGCTCGGGCGATTCCACCAGCAAATGACGCAGGTGGTCGAGCATGCTGAAATGGAGTGCGTCCGCCGGGTCCGGCGTCTGCGGGATCACAGCATAGTAACGCCAGGTACTTTGATCCAGCAGCGGATTACCCGATGGCGTATGCGCATCATCCTCGGTGACAAGAAAACGGCTGGAGGAAGCGAGGAGGTTGGTATGCTGCTGGTTGCCCGTGTAGAGAAAATGCACCTTGCCCTGTTCAATGGTCAAACGTCCGAGCAGGAGGGGAAGCGCCTCGCTCTGACTGATATCTCCAAGCAGCCAGGCGTAATAGCTTTTGCCTGCGGGGGGCGCGGGAAGGTTGGCAAGGTCTATCTGTAGCTCATCGTTGATGCCCTGCGTCGTATGCTCATTTAACTGGCCGCTATTGAGAAAGAACGCGTGGCCGGTTCCTTGCGTTGATACGGCGGTCTGGCGCTGCGCAAGCAGTATCGCGCTCAGGCTCGCGCCAACGATGAGGACAAGGGCGAGGACGGTCATAACGACAAGAGAGGGCTTTAGCCGCCCACGCAGAGGGGAAAACGCGGCGCCCGCCAGACCCTGCTTCGGCCACGAGGGCGGAGGTATTGCTGGAGCAGCGCTTCGAGGTTCCCTGGCAGCGGCGGGCCGCACATGCTGCGGTTCTTCGTAGATCGTGATATTGAGCAAGAGCGCGGCCCGGCGCAGGTTTTCGGGAACGGGCACATGCAGTGCATGCGCCAGGGCTATCGCCAGAGAGGTCGCATTGGGGAAACGCGCGCCCGGCTCTTTGCTCAGGCAGCGCAGGATAAGCTGCGTCAGCGCTGGCGAGACGGATGGATTCACCAGATCCGGTGAGGTGGGCAGCGCGTTGACGTGCTGCATCATGACGGCGATGGGCCGATTCCCACGAAATGGCGGCATCCCAGTGTAAAGCTCATAGAGCAGCACCCCGAGAGCATAGCTATCACTGCGCGCATCGGCCACAGCGCCTTTGATCTGCTCGGGCGCCAGATAAAATGGGATATCACTGCCATACTTCTTCGGCAGCAATTTGCTGGTCGCAAAATCGGTCAGCATCGGAGTGCCGATTTTATTCTCGGCGCCCGCGGTGAGCAAAATATTTGTGGGCTTGAGATTTCCATGAGCAATGCCGTGTTGATGGGCGTTATCGATAGCAATGGCAAGCGAGGAGAAGAGTTGCACAATTTCGGATGATGGTGGCATCTTGCCCACAGCGGAAGTGCTTCGAATGTAGTCCGCCAGAGTTTCACCCTCGACATACTCAATGGCGAGGCAGATCATGGGAGAAGGCTCGCCCGTGTAGCGCGGGGCCAGAACCTGAATGTCATATATGGGCACGATATTGGGGTGATGTAGAGAAGCAAGCTTCTCAAGGCGTTGCAGATATTCGGTCAGGGCATCCGCTGTATCCAGCATGTCTGTGCGATATAATTTCAGAACCACTATGCGCTGCGCGGCCTTATTGTAGGCCAGCCAGGTCTCACCGGCAGCGCTCTGATGCAGCCGCCGGCGCAGTTCATATTGTCCGAGATGTTGCGATTCTATTCTCATACATAATTTCTCCCTCAATCTGAAACCTCAGGAAGACACAAAGAGCCTCACTCCTGCCTTATGGACAATATGATCGAGCGTCCGAATGGTTATACCAATCGCCCAATGACCGCCCATACTCAGGACATCACTCGTCCCGCTGAACCGCCCCGGTCCATCGGCGTGCAGCACAACAGAATCGGTTCCCATGAGCATATCCTGCATGGTGGTATACAAGGTAATCTCCACATGAGATGCCGGCTGGCCCCGGTGATCGAGCACCTGCATGGTGAAGAGATTGGTGCCCGCCCGGTCAGGCGTGATAGTGAGGGTAAGAGTAAAATCTCCGTCAAAGGTCCGTGTGATGGTGTGAAAAGGAGGCTCTGTGGGGGTTGGCTGCGGTTGTGGTGAAGTAACGGCTGCCTGCATGGCGCCACAACCACTTATACTCATGCTGAACAGGAGAGCCAGACATCCTACCAGCTTGCGGCATCGCGGTAGAAGCCTTGCGCATGCGCTCTCTATACTGGTTGTTCTCACTACTGTACGCACTATTCTGAGAATGTGTCTGATTTCCTGCACCAGCGCAGGCTCGCACCTGCGGCGCTCGCCGGATCACACCATCCCCCATAGCCCCGGGTGCGGCTCCGCCGCACCAGCGCCCGGCGAGAGCGCTGAGCCTCGGACACTCTCTGAAGACTTTCATGAAATTTGGAGTCAAAAATCTCCTCGATAATTTATACGTCACAAAGTTACACTAACGGATTTTGCAGAGCTAAATTAAAACCCTACCTTTTCCACTTAACCCGATCCCCCGCTATCCGTATGTATCAGTAAAAGGCATCAGGCAGCCTGGGGAGTATATCGTACCGCGACCACTTCTCCACGGGCGCATTCCTGATCCTGAGAAAAGACCGAACACTGCACGATCATCTTTCTCCCCGACTGCTCTTTAACCCGTGCGCGCAGCGTAACCGGATAGGTCATCGGCGTTGGCTTGAGATATTGCACCTGCAAGGAGGCGGTGATGTAAATGATCTCAGGCTCGCTGCTCCACTCAATGCCCTCCTCGCGCAGCGCCACCATCATCGCTGTGCAGACGCTGTGGCAGTCAATCAGGGAGGCGAGAACGCCGCCAGAGAGGATATTGGGCCATGCAGCGGTATGATACTCTCGTGGCTGCCAGGTGCAGATCGTCTCCTCGCCATTGTCCGCCCAGTAGGTCTTGATTTGCAGGCCGTGATCATTGTGCGAGCCACAGCCCCAGCATCGAGTCAAACTTCCGGTAAATACATCCTGGAAAGCGCGTTTCTCCAATGCGGTCTTCTCCTCTCCGTCTTTATTGCAACTGAACACATCAAAAAGATGAGGCGGTCCTGTCAACCTGAGCGCAGCAAAGGATCCGAGGGTGACGCGTGGATCCTTCGCTGCGCTCAGGTTGACATGGCTGATCCTAGCCGCGCAGGGTTGCGATCAGGCGCTTGGGGTGAAGCAGCAGATCGAGGCCCTCAACCGGGCCGGGGACAACAACATCGGCGGCCTGAAGGGCCGGCGTCGCCAATCCTTCCGCGCCGAGTAGAGCCACCCCCACAGCGGCCACGCGCAGCATGCCAACATCGTTCATGCCGTTACCAAAGGCGATGACTTGCGCGGGACCAAGCTGCTCCACAAAGCGCTGCTTCTCGTCGCCCCGCCCGATCATGCGCAGCGGCAGGCCCAGCGCCCGTTCGATTTCCTGCATATTGCCGTGCGTCCCCGCCGTGAGCGCATGCAGGGAAAGCCGCGTGGCGAGCTGCCGCAAGCGTTCTGCCACGCCTGGCACAGGGACACCATCGATAGCCAGCGTCCCGTTGATATCAAAGACGGCATGCTCAAGTTCGAGCACCCCTCTATAGGGAATGTCTATTCGTATCATCGCATTTCTTGCCACTCCTCTCATCAATGCATATATTCTACCCGTTTACCCACGTACCATGCAATCTATGAGGTGCAGGGATATGCCTCAGCTTTGCCAGGAGAGCAGGCTAATCATCGAGCCTGGACGGCCGGTCAGCACTCGTCGGGAGAACGGAGCAAGAAAGACCATCTATATATCTGAAGAACCCATCACCCATTAATGCCTCATATGACATTTGTCATCTCCACTTCATGATAGTCTTCACTACCAGTGTCATTTCTCTATCTGTACACTTGAACTTAAAGAATGCTCTTCTTCAAAAGGAGATTGAGGGATGGATACCAGCACAACATACGATACACCTCCGGTTTCTCATCATCCGCACACCGCCTCTGGATGGCTTACTGCAAACCGCCTCAAGCGCGGAGTGTTCCTGTACTGGGCAGCTTTCCTCACCCTGGGCGCCAGTATCGCCCATTGCATGGGTATCCTGCTCCAGACGCCGCAATCCGGCCTTCTGACGGCGCTCATCCTGATCGGCGCTCTTATCCAGGCGGTCAGTGCCGCCGGCGTCCTGCTATGGCCCACGCGCCGCTTGCTGATCGCAGCCGGAGTTGTCGATGGGCTTGCGCTGCTCCTCTGGCTGCTCGCCCGTGTGACCGGGCTGCCTGTCGGACTCACCCTCTGGCGTGCGGAATTCACCAGCGTCGCCGATATGTGGCTGCCTATGATGGAGGGGAGTGCAGCTTTCTTCTTCTTCAGCCTTGCGGCCCGTACCTGGACTCTATCCTCTCGACCCTGGCGCATCATCGTGGGCACGCTGCCTGCCCTGTTCCTGGTAGCTGTCTTGATCCTGGTGTCACTCAATCAGGCCATGGCAGCGCTCTTCTTCATAGCCCTCTTCACGGTCAGTGGCGCTATTCAAGGCAGCTTTGAATTCATCTTCCTGCCGATTCTGGGGCTTATCGTCCTCTTCCTGCTGCTGCGTCTGCTCCTCCCACGCCTGCGCGCGCGGACGCCCGGGGCATGGCCTGTCTCTCTGGGCCTCTTGCCTGTGCTGCTCATCACCAGCCTGCTGAGCTGGAATGCTGCTACTCAGAGCGCTCCGAGTGTGACCTGGTTCCCCGCGACTCAGGCGTCAACGGTCAGCGCACCCGCCGGGAAGATGACTACGCTGGAATATTGCGCTCCAGGCGGCGATCCACTGGCAATGGACCTCTCTGAACCAGCCGCCACCTTCGCCCGGCCCGTACCCATCGTCTTCCATATTCATGGTGGGGAAGGGACCGTCGGGAATCGGCTGTTAACTGGTTCGGACCTCGATAGCGTCTACTTCGCTCGACTGCGCAGCAATCTGCTCGCTCACGGCTTTGCCGTCGGTTCGCTCGATTACCGTCTCGCCCCGGTGGGTGGCATGATCGAGCAGGTGATCGATGCCAAGTGCGCGGTGCGCTTCCTGCGTGCCCACGCCCGGGAACTGGGGATCGATCCGCAGCGCATCGGCGTCTATGGGGAAAGCGAGGGTGGGTATCTCGGCGCGATGCTGGGCCTCACCGGACGCGACGCGGGCTTCGACCAGGGCCAGTACCTCGATCAGTCGAGCGGCGTGCAGGCCGTGGTTGATATGTGGGGACCTACCGACCTCACCGACTGGAGGGGCACGTCGAGCTGGGTATACACGCTGGGCGAGGATCTGGGTGTGTCCAGGCAGGGCACGGACCTGAGGGCAGATCACATCCCGGCCAACGCCAGGAAGAACTATGCCAGCCCGGTCAGCTACGTTGCGCCAGGAGCCCCGCCTTTCCTGATCATCCAGGGATCCGACGACTGGTTTATCACGCCGCATCACTCTCAGAAGCTGGCGCGCCTGCTGGAAGCTGCCCGGGTGCCCACGACGCTCGTCATGGTGCAGCATGATGAGCACGGCCTGGCTGCTCCCACACCCGGTCAGGTCGAGCAGCCGAGTCCCGCCGCGCTGATCCAGATGATCCAGAATTTCTTCGTCAGAACGCTCGCGTCCTGACTCCTCAGTGCTTGCTCGCGCCTGCGGCGCTCGCCTTGCAGGTGGTATGGAATGGGAAATGCGCAAAGCGCATTTCCCATTCCATACCACCTGACCTGGTGCGGCGGAGCCGCGCGACTGCCGGTCCGCGAGGGCGAGGAGGCAGAGCATCAGGCATACTCTCGATGGTGCGGCGGAGCCGCACAAAAATATACACATCGGATCCGGTAATCTTCATCATCTGCGCAATTATCATGATGTGGTACGATAGTGCTGGCGGTACAAAACAGGGAGGTCTCAAAAAGGTGAAACAGATGCAGGGCAGCAATACCAACAAGATGCGCAAACCCTTGCATGGCAAGGGACGATCTCCTTATCTCGTCTGGCTCATATGGCTCGTCTGGCTGCCGCTTATTCCTCCTATTATCATTGCGCGCTTCCTCTCCCACGCTCCTTTGCCGGCTCTTATCATCTCTCTCGTCGGTATCGCACTCTTCTTCGGCATCTATCTCTGGATATCATGGCGGCACATACACCGGCTTGTCATCGATCCGACACCTCCAGCAGATATCGCCGACTGGCTGGCGACGCTCATGTTGACCATATTGAGTGTCGCTGTGACACTTTTCGACGGGAAGGAATGGATCATTCTGTTCTACTTTACAAGTGGCGATGCAGGGGCACGTCTCCCCACTGTTCGGGCAATTCAGGTGACGGGCGCGCTGCTGCCGCTCCTGGTGATCGTTGGACTGTTTCTGCATCTAGACTGGCTTATGATTGGGCAGGACGCTCTATTTATCGTTGTGATTGCTGGTATCAGCCTCACCATTATCCGGGCGATTACAACCAGTTGGGAATTGCACGACGCGCGAGAAGAACTGGCGCGTTTAGCCGTGACGACGGAGCGAACGCGTATTGCACGAGATCTGCATGATCTGCTGGGCCATAACCTCTCCCTCATCATACTTAAAAGCGAACTGGCCGGGCGCTTAATCAGCGTGGCGCCGGAAAGGGCACGCGTTGAGATCGGCGATGTCGAGCAGGCAGCACGTAGCACACTTCAGGAGGTCCGCGAAGTCGTTGCCAGCTACCGTCAGCCCACACTGTTGAACGAACTCCACAGCGCGCGGGAACTCTTAGCCGCGGCCGGTATTGGCTATCGCTACGATGGGGGTGGGAACGATGAAGTGATGCTGCCAACCACGATTGAATCCGTACTCGCGTGGACCGTGCGCGAGGGTGTGACCAATATCATCCGGCATAGCCGCGCCCACCATTGCCTGATTCGCATAACACGGGATCAGCATAATGTGCAGGTCGAAGTCATTGACGACGGAATCGGTGCCTCGCCGCCTGATGCCCAGCCGAAGGGTACGGCACTCACAGAAGGACAAGGCAAGGGAGGGCATGGCCTGCGCGGACTCGGTGAACGTGTGGAGGCGCTTGGAGGTCGGTTGGAGGCGGGACCTCATGCCGGCGCTGGCTTCCGCCTCGCTGTTTCGGTCTCCCTTGCACACAAAACAGGCTTACCCGGCACGGGCGCTGTTTGAGAACCAGAAGCTTCGATGAAGAGAGGAGGAAACCGCTATGATTCGTGTCCTGTTAGCAGAGGACCAGGCAATGGTTCGAGGAGCGCTTGCTGCTTTGCTCTCCCTGGAAGGCGATATCGAGATTGTCGCGGAAGTGGGACGCGGCGATGAAGTAGTCGTGGTGGCCCGCGCGACCCATCCTGATGTAGCGTTACTGGACATTGAGATGCCCGGCTGCGATGGCATCAGTGCCGCCGCCGCACTCCACAAGCAACTGCCGTCGTGCCGTGTGCTCATCCTGACTACATTTGGCCGCCCTGGCTATCTACGGCGGGCTATGGAGAGCGGCGTGGTTGGCTTTCTCCTCAAGGATGCCCCCTCTGCTCAACTGGCTACAGCTATTCGGCGCGCCGTAGCGGGTGAGCGCGTCATCGATCCCACCCTGGCGCTGTCAGCGCTGAGTGAGGGCAACAATCCGCTCACCGAGCGGGAGTGCGCGGTCCTGGCGGCTGCCACGCACGGAGCGAGCATTGCCGAGATCGCTGCCTCGTTCGCACTCTCGGAAGGCACCGTGCGTAACTACCTCTCGGTAGCGATCCAGAAGCTCGGCGCACGCAACCGGGTTGAGGCAGCACATATTGCCAGGGAGAAGGGCTGGCTCTAAACGCTGATCGCCCCATTGACTTCTTGCGAAAACTCTGCTATCCTTTGCACCAGGCAACGTATAGCCTCTTGAAAGGTAGATGTTTGATGCACGTACCCATACCCGGTGTTTGTGCGCAGTGAACTGCGAATAAACGACCGGGCCCGATAACTTGAGAACCGAAAAGAGACGTAGGACCTGTCACTTCCGGGCAGGTTCTGTTGTGCTTGCTCTCTAATCTCAGTTACAGGGTGCCTGGTTCTCCGGGCCAGATGGGTGCCGTTCCTCCATGTTGCCTTGTCTCACTCACCCCTGGCTTCTTTCTAGAAACAGTTCACTGCGCACGGGTTGTATTCCCCACACATGTCAGTAGCAGTATTGTCCCTTGAAGGGTACATTGTGCCCTTCATTCAAGGGAAGTCTCTTCAAGCCTGTTTCTAGAAAGGGGCCTGTTTTATGTGTAAACAGCCATATTCTACACCCACGATGGATCTCGTCCTTCGCGCGGCCACCGTTGCCGCGCCTTCGATCCTTGAGATGATGTCCCATCTATCGAAGCGAAATGAGGAGATCCAGCATTGGGAAAAACATACCGTAACGCTCCATCCTGGAAGGAGGAGGCGACGGCCCGTCCACGCTGGCAGCGCAAGCAGCGGTCCTCTGCACAAGCAGCGTTCAAGTGCAGGCATTGCCATCGTTTTGTCTGTCCACCGGCTTCCGGCTCGCAGCACCGCAATCACTGTCCGTTCTGCCTGTTCTCGCGCCATGTTGATGACCGGCGACCGGGAGATCGCTTGAGCACCTGCGGAGCCAGCATGCAGCCCATTGGCAGCTTCCAGCGGCCAGGCGGGGAGTATGTAATCATTCACCGCTGTGATGGCTGCGGGTTCGAGCGCTTCAATCGGATTGCTGCCGATGACGATTTCGACCTCGTGCTGTCCCTCCCTGTCCTTCCTCCACGGACCAGCCGTGAGATGAAGACCGAACGGGTGGTACGAGAAGTCGGCGAGGAGCCTGGCACGCACCAGGTTGCATAAATTGAACTGTGAGCGGGTGGTGCGGCGGGCAGACAGCGTTTGCCCCACCAGTACCGCCCTCTCGCAGTTACTTTCGCCGATGGGTTCGCAAGACAGCATGCTATATTCTTTAATAGCAGATGTCCGCAATACCAGGAGAAAGAATGAGGAAGGATAGGATGAAAATTTTCATAGCAGGAGCTACAGGCGTACTTGGCCGCGCCTTACTCCCTCTGCTCATTCAGCAAGGCTCTATCGTGCGCACGATAGCACGGACACAGGAGAAAGTGCACGCACTGGAGCTGGCCGGCGTTGAGGCGGTGCAGGGCGACCTGCTGGCGCAAGAAACCGTGCGCCAGTTGCCCGATCTCATGGAGGGCTGTGATGCCGTGGCGCATATCGCGACTGCGATCCCCCGTGATAGGACAGCCCCCGGCGCCTGGGATGTCAATACGCGACTGCGCACGGAGGGAACACGCGCGCTGCTCCAGGCATCGCTTGCCGCCGGGGTGCGCCGCTATATCCAGCAAAGCATTGTGATGGCATACCCCGACGGAGGCGATCAATGGCTTGATGAAACGACTCCACTGGATGCCTCACCGGACAGGGCCTCGGTCAATGAACCTGTAATCGCGATGGAAGATATGGTCTGGGATGTCGCGCCCGAGCAGTTGCAGTGGTGTATTTTGCGCGGCGGCAATTTTGTAGGGCCAGAAACCATGCAGGATGACCTCATCGAGCAGTTGCGCGTCGGCAGGGTGACGGTTCCTTGCGATGGGCGCAATTTCATCTCGCTCGTCCACGTGGCCGATATGGCAACCGCCGTTATGGCCGCGCTGGAATCCGCGCCTGCCGGTTCCGTCTTCAATATCGTTGATGAACCTGTCCGTAATGGCGAGTACCTGGATCGCCTGGCCGCGATGTTAAACGTCCCGCCTCCACCGCGCGATCCTGCGCAGCCCTGCCCGCGATCTCAGCGATGCAGCAACCAGGCCGCCCGCAGCATCCTTGGCTGGACGCCCGTGCATGGCATCTGGCCGACGTTCTAAGGCAGGAGATGAACAGAGATCAAGCTTCGCCTTTCCTGACCGCCTGAGTCGCGCGTATCCGTATGAGGATATCCGCGGCAATGACGACGGCGAAGGCCACGGCAGGAAGGGCGAACT
Organism: Ktedonobacteraceae bacterium; assembly: GCA_035294325.1. Taxonomy (GTDB): domain Bacteria; phylum Chloroflexota; class Ktedonobacteria; order Ktedonobacterales; family Ktedonobacteraceae; genus DATGLE01. Next base: position 51,956 of record DATGLE010000210.1, read on the forward strand.
GTGTCCAGGGGAAATGCTCAAGTAGCGGAGCCAGCCGGATATCGTCGAGGATCATATGCGCCGCCGTCCACGCCAGGACCAGGGCGGCCACGTCCAGCAGCCAGGGAAGGCGTCCGATCAGAGTGGCGATCAGCGCGCTTCCAAGCAACAGGAGGGTAATGCTCAGCAGCAATCCCGCAGCCAGCAGTGGCAGATTGCCAGCGGCCAGGGCGCCGATTGCCAGCACATTATCCAGGCTCATTGTCACATCAGCCACCAGAATTGTGAGCAATGCCGCCCAGAATCCCCTGTTCGCCGCCGCATTCGCCATCGCGAGCGGCTTACTGGCTTGCCTCTCTTCCGCGGGCCGGGCATCCGGCGCAGGCTTCGCATGATTTCTATCCAGCAGGAGTCGTATGGCGATCACCAGAAGCAGGCCCCCCCCAATCGCTTGCAGCAGCGGCAGGCGCAGCAGGAAGGTCGCCGCGAAGGCAAAGGCGATGCGCAGCAGGATGGCCCCCCCACCCCCCAGAATAATCGCCGACCAGCGCTGTCGCTTTGGCAAGCCAGCCGCAGCGGCCCCGATGACCAGAGCGTTATCGCCGCTCAAGACCAGATCTATCAGAATAATACTCGCCAATGCCCCTAAAAATTCAAGCACGTATTTTACTCCTCACAACGCTTTGATAAGCGTGGATTGCTTCTTCTATAGAACAGAGTCAGCAGATGGGAAAAGGAGACCAACGACTGTCTCTCCCCTCCCCATCTGCTGTTGTAAGCATACGTGATGAGCGTAAGATGACTCTGAGGGCATGCTGAGACGAGGCTGAGAGCGTCTGGTCCGCCGCGCCCCGATGGTAAGATTTTGACCGTGCAGGTGTGTTAGCGTAGGCCATCCTGCCTGGAGCTATGCTGGTCGGAGGGCGATCAAGGGCTTGGCGTCCAGTTTGCCGGCCGCCATCGCCTCCAGAAGCGCGGGCAGACTTTCGAGTGACTGCGGCGGAGCTGCCGTGTCTCCCGGGGAGAGCTTGCCGGAAGCGATGAGATCGATGGTTCGCGCGAAATCATGAGGGTGCTCGTAAATGAGCGCTCCACGTAGCTCAAGTTCGCTGCGCACAAAACGGAGTGGATTGAGCGCGATATCTTCCGTTGCTATACCCACCAGTACGATGCGCGTCCCTTGAGGTGCCGCATCAAGGCACAGTTGCGTGGTAATCGATAAGCCCGCGCATTCAAAGATCGCAACCACCCCGGCTTGCTCAAAAATAGTATGGGCTTCTCGCGCGTCGCTCGTGGCAAGGGCGCATATGGCCCCGGCAGCCAGAGCCGCACGGCGGCGCGTTTCGTTCGGCTCGATGGCTACCACATGGTGGCCCTGAGCAATCGCCACAGTAGCAAGCAGAAGGCCCACTCCTCCGCAGCCGATAATGGCGATGGGTGCGCCAGGTTCGACCTGCGCATGGCTCAGTGCGTGCATCGCTACCGCTGTCGGTTCAATCGTGACTGCATCGCTGAGCGCCAGGGCTTCTGGTATCGGCCAGGCAAAGCGTTCGGGTACGGTCACATAGTCGGCTAACCCACCCCAGCGTGTCAGGCCAATAGATTGTTTGTGCGCGCAGATGCGCCCCAGCCTGCGGGTACACAGCGCGCACCTGCCACATGGGATATTTGGCTCAACGACGACCCGCTCACCCAGGCGCTGCGCCTGCACATCCTTCCCCGCTGCGACAATGCGCCCGGTGATCTCATGACCAAGCACCATCGGATACTCTACAGGTCTCTTGCCGGTATAACAATGAACATCGGTGCCACACAGCCCGACGGCATCGACAGCAACGACGACTTCGTTCGCCGCCGGTTGTGGCACAGGGACACGCTCAATACTGAGTCTGCATGGCCCGTGTAGAACCGCAGCCCTCATTGTGGTTGGGAGATCTGTCCTATTGATCGCTTTGCCTCCTCGTAGATAAATATCCTGTTCCTTCGTTGCTTCCAAGATAAAGGGCCTGTACCTCCGGGTCCTTCACCATATCAGCGGCCCTGCCACGCAGCCGCACCGTCCCGGTCTCCAGCACAATAGCAAAGTGAGCTATGCGCAGCGCGGCATAGGCATTCTGCTCTACAAGCAGGATTGCCAGTCCCTCCTCGCGATTCAGGCGCTGCAAGAGAGCGAATACCTGCCTGACGATAATTGGAGCCAGGCCCAGACTCGGCTCGTCCAGGACCAGCAGGCGCGGGCGCGTCATCAGGGCGCGGCCAAGCGCGAGCATCTGTTGCTCGCCGCCGGAGAGTCCCGCCGCCAGTTGATCGCGGCGCTGCGCCAGAATCGGGAAATAGCCGTAGATGGTCTCTAACTCGCTGGCGAGCGTCGATTTATCGCGCCGCGCATAGGCGCCAACCATCAGATTCTCAAGAACGCTCATCTGCGGAAAGACGCGCCTTCCTTCGGGCACATAGCCAATTCCGGCCCGTACTATACGCTCTGAACTCAGCCCGGTGATATCGCTTCCAGCGAGGAAAATCTTTCCACTTCGAGGCTTGACCAGTCCACAGAGCGCTTTAATCGTGCTGGACTTGCCGGCTCCATTGCTGCCCACCACCGCCACAATTTCCCCCTCCGCTAAAGAAAATGAGACTTCCTTTACGGCATGGATATGCCCGTAATACACATTGAGATTCTCAACCTTGAGCAGCATCAATCGTCCTCCCTTCCCAGGTAGGCCGCCAGGACGTGTTCGTTGGAGCGTACCACCTCTGGTGTTCCATCGGCGATCACTTTTCCCTGATCCAGCACCGTTACCCATTGACAGACGCCCATGACGAGTCGCATATCGTGCTCGATCATGAGAATGGTCAGCCTTTCAGCGACCAGCCGGATGAAGGTCTCTTCCAGCTCGCGCGTCTCCTCAGCATTCAATCCAGCAGCCGGTTCATCCAGCAGCAGCAGACGCGGCTGAGTCGCCAGGGCGCGGGCGATCTCTACTCGACGCTGCTTCCCATACGGCAGGCTCGTCGCGGGTACGTCCGCGAGGTCGGCCAACTGGAAGCGGTCAAGCAGCGCCATCGCCTCCGTTCGCATATGCGCCTCGGCGGCATGCGCGCGCCAGGGACGTAGATAGGGATCCCAGGGGAAGATGGTGTCGCGCCCACGGGGTGAGCCGCCAAGCCCAACCAGCACATTCTCCAGTACGCTCATCGTTTTGAAGAGGCGCAGGTTCTGGAAGGTGCGCGCGATGCCAGAGCGTGTGATGCGATGGGCCGGCATGCCGCTGATAGTGACGCCATCGAAGATGATTTTTCCTCCATCCGGGCGGTACATGCCGGAGATCACGTTGAAGTTGGTGGTCTTGCCGGAACCGTTCGGTCCGATCAGACCGTGTATCGTGCCAGGACGGACCGCGAAAGAAACATCTTGCAACGCGGTCACGCCGCCAAAGCGTTTCGTAAGGCTCTGGATGGAGAGCAGGGCAGGAGCCGTCATCAATTGCCCGTCCTTTCCTCGCGAGTGGGAGAGCCGCCGGTTGTCCCCCCAATGGCAGCGGAAGCGACGGCGCCTCTTTCGCCGGTAGATGGAGCCATCGCTATCTCTTTCCTCCCTCGCCTGGCGCGGCCCGCGAGTCGTTGCCACAAGGCAGTCAGACCACCGGCTACGCCGCCGCGCGCAACCAGTACGATCACCACAATCAGAGCGCCGTAGATGATGAGCTGCAAGTCGCCAAAGGAAAGCAGGTATTGTTGGAGTCCGACCAGCAGAATTGCCCCGATGACCGGACCAATGAGCGTTCCCATGCCTCCGACCAGCGTCTGGGCCAGAATAAAAATAGACTGGTTCAGATCGAACGAGGTCGGACTGATATAGCTGAGCCAGACAGCATAAAGACTCCCGGCTATACCTGCATAGAAACCGCTGAAAGCGAAACAGGTAAGCTGGTAGATACCGACATTGATACCCATCGCACGGGCGGCGATCAGATCATCGCGCATCGCCTTGAGGTTGCGCCCGAAGCGCGAGTGGACGAATACTGCCGCGATGAGTAACGTTGCTAGCATCACCCCCAGGAACAGGTAGCTCATCTTCGTGTCATCGTCGAATTGCAGGGTTCCTATCGCGGCAACCGGAATGGACGTAAGGCCAATGGCTCCGCCGGTCACGGCCTCCCAGTTTGTAAAGATAATATCAAGGGCGATCCCCAGGCCCAGTGTCACCAGCGCCAGGTAGTGCGAGCGTACACGCAGCGCCGGCAAACCGATCAGGGCAGCCACCAGCGTGCCGAGGAGCGCGGAAACCACAAACGCCACAGGGAAACTGCCTTTGTGGAGCAGGATGATCGCGGTACTGTAGGCTCCCACCCCAAAAAGTCCTCCCATCGCCAGGTTGATCTGCCCGCCGTATCCCATCACCAGATTCATGCCCATCGTCAGGATGACGTAGATCGCCATTTCGTTAACAATATGCGCCCAGAAAGAATCAAGCTGAGCCGCCAGGGGAAGCATTGCCAGGATGACCGCCAGGGCCACCCATAAGAGTGGACCCCGCCATCGCCGCAGCCACGACTTGCTCATCTTGCGCTCCTTTCCTCACACCTTTTCCACAGTGCGCGCGCCGAGCAGGCCCTCGGGGCGCACAATCAAAACTACCGTGAGCAGGAGGTAGGCAATCAGATCGGTATAGCTCGATGAGATATAGCCAGAGATCACCGTCTCGATCACGCCAAAGAGCAGGCCGCCAATCACCGCGCCGGGCAGATCGCCCAGACCGCCGATAATCGCTGCCACAAACCCCTTGATGCCCAGACTATCGCCTATGGCGGGATTGACGTAGATCATCGGCGCGATCAGCAGACCGGCAGCGGCAGCCAGCCCGGCTCCAACCGCAAAAGCCACGGCGTTCATCGTATTGACAGGGATACCAAAGCAGGCCGCGATTTCGCGATCCTGAGCGGAAGCACGCAGGCCGCGTCCGAAGTTTGTGCGCGTCAAAAAGAGTTGCAGGCCGATGACCAGCAGGACGGTCATCGCCATCACGATAAAGATATACGGAGAAATACGCACGCCGCCAACGTTAATCTCGTTGTTCGCAATGGGTGCAGGTACGACGATCCCCTCGGAACCCCAGATGTGATTGGCAATGTTATCAAGCATAATGCCAATACCGATTGTGCCAACGAGAATATAGCTCAGATCCAGGTTGGCAAGGGGTCGGAAGAGTCGCTCCAGGCCGATACCGATGAGTCCACAGAGGATGATGCCCGCAAGGAACGCGATGAACGGCGAGAATTTGCCCAGGCCCAGCAGACCCATATAAAAGGTCAGGCCAAGATAGGTGCCAAACATGAGGAGGTTGCCCTGCGCAAAGTTCACCAGCCCCATCGTCCGGTAGATGAGCGAGAAGCCCAGAGCGATCAATGCATAGACACAGCCGATGCCGAGGCCACCAACAATGTTCTGCGCGACTAACAGCAAACCAGTCATATATTGCCCTTTCTACCACGAGTCGATCAGGGTAATGGTCAAGGTGCGGGCGGCTCAGCCGCCGGCGCCTTGACCATCACCCTGACCCGGGAGCTTTGCTATACCGGAGTGAGCTGCCCGTTCTTGATGACGCCAACGGAGGTATCGTGGAAACCTTCGCCCTTTGCATCGAATGTGACAGTTCCCTGCAAACCCTGGAAATTGCGGATGCTGTGGAGCGCTCTGGCGATGGCCTCACCGGTAATAGTGGGGTAGGCGGCATTGAGGGCCTGGATCAGCAGTTGCGCGCCATCGTAGGCTTTCGCTCCGTGACCTTCCGGCGCTTCTTTCCACCGGGCCTCGTATGCGGCGGCGAAGGCTTTCGTCTGATCGTTCTTGTCGTTGGTAATGTACGCGCTGGTAAAATAGGTGTTATTGGCGATAGAAGCGCCTGCTACCTGGATAAACTTGGGCGTGCCGATGGCGGCGCCCCCGGCGAACTGGCCGGTAAAGCCCAGACGGCGAGCCTGTTTGGCGATCAGGCCGGAGGCCACTTCCGAGCCGCCAAAGAGTAACACCTGCGGGTGCTTCGCGATAATTGCATCCAACTGGCCGGTAAAATCGGTGTCGTTGGCCCCATATTTCTGCACCGTCAAAGGCGACAGGCCAAATTTCTGCAATGTCTCGGTCTGGTACTGCGCCTCCCCCTGGCCGTAATCTGTGGTATCGGTGATGATGGCGAATGATTTAAAATGCTTCTGCTGCACCAGAAAAGTGATCAGGGTGCTCTCAAACGCCAGGCCCATCGGCGTATCGCGGAAAATGTATGAACTTCCCTGCTCCGTCAAATTGCCCGCCAGCCCCGGCGTAATCTGCACAATCTTGTTGCGCGTCAGCAGCGGCTCGATTGCCAGCGTTGTCCCGCTATTGGGTGTGCAGAAACAGGCGACGATATGGTTCTGAGTGATGAGGCGCTGGGCATCATTGACCGACTGCGTAGGATCGGCCGCATCATCGAGCTTGTTGAGGTGGATCTGACGCCCATGAATACCACCTTTTGCATTTTGTGCGTCGATTGCCAGTTCTATACCCTGCGTATCCCAATGCCCCAGGATGGCGTTTACTCCGCTGAGAGGGCCAATCCAGCCAATTTCAATGGGGGCGTTGTTCGCGGACGAACTGGTTGAGCCGTTACCTCCACATGCAGCGAGGAAGAGTGTCAATACAAATGGAATGAGCAGGGCAAGCGCGAAACGATGCGAGCGGGATCGAAATAGATGCATGGGTTTCCTCCTTTGTATATTGGATGGGTAATGCGCCTCAAGGCATCGCTATTCCGAGTTACCGGACAACCAGTCTAACAAGGGAGTATCACCTGAGAAAGTGCGGGCGCGCGCAGAGGGGAGCTAAGAGGGACGCCACATCGCCGGCTGCTCTTGCTCATATGCTCTGCCATTGGGGTAGCTGACGAGTTCAAGCATGAGACCCCAGGGAGTGCAGAAATGAACAAAGGTGGAATCCTTGCCTGCTTCTGGCCCGCTTGCGCACTTCTTCTCGCCATAGAGTTTGACTCCCCTGTCTTTGAGATAGGCGATTGCGGCATCCATGTCGTCGACGTAAAACGCCACATGATGACCGCCATAATCAATGTTGCGGGGCATCTGCTTTCTCTGATCGGGCGCGCTAAATTCAAAAAGCTCGATATGCGCTCCATTCTGGCAGCGGAGCGCGCGGATAATGCGCCTGGTCTGGGGAAGGAATTCAGGATTCAAACCAAACCAGTTCTCTTCGTAGAGAAGCGGTCCCATCGTATAGACAACTTCGCAGCCGAGCACACGCACAAAGAACTCGGTGGCCTCGTCCAGATCGGGAACGGTCAGGCCAACATGCTCGACGCCGCGCAAAGTGGGTATACCGCTCCTGCTGGGAACAATGGTCGTATCTGATCGCTGTGAACTGCTTTCCTCATGCTTCATGGTCTCAACTCCATCGTGCTCATCATTGAGAATGCTCTTCGCAGAAATAGCCGTGCCCTCCTGACTTCGAGGGACGAATCTACCTCACCTATTGCGCCCTGTATTGCCGCCCATCCTGATCCATCCGCGAAGGATGAGGAGGGGGAGGCGCACACGATTCGCGGGTGATAAGCTTCGTTGCCAGTTCTACGCGTGGACTATCAAGAGTCTCGCCGGCCATCAGTCGTAAGAGCATGGTCGTTGCCATCCAACCTATGTCAAACAGAGGCTGATGGATAGTGGTAAGGCCCGGACTGACGACGCCGGCAAACGGGATGTTATCAAAGCCGATTACGCTCATCCGTTCAGGAACGTGGATGTTACGCAGGTAGAGCGCTTTGTATACTCCCATCGCTTGCAGATCGTTGCCCGCGAAGATAGCGGTAGGCGGATCAGGCAAAGCGAGAAGAGCGCAGGTCTGTGTATAGCCTGACTGGAGGCGAAAATCACCGGGACGAATAAGGTCGGGATCAATGGGGATGCCGGCATCCTCCAGAGCCGTGCGATAGCCCGCGATCCTATCCAGACTACAGCGCAGGGATGTCGGACCGCTAATCATAGCAATGCGCCGGTGCCCAAGCGATAATAGATATTCCACCGCCATACGTGCGCCAGCCCAGTTTGTTACGCCCACCGAGGGAATGTCGGGGGCCAGCTCGCCAGAGTAATTGTAAATAACGAACGGTATCCCATGTCCCCGTAACGCATGGCGCAGAGAGGGTTGATCCTGCGCTCTCACAAAAATCACGCCGTTGGTGCCACGATCATAAATTTTATCCAGCAGGCGCTTCTCCTCCTGGGGATCATCGTGGGTGAAAGAAAGAGCCAGGCTCAATCCAGTGCCTTCTATTCCCGTTTCTACGCCTCGAACAATCTCGACAACAGCCGGATTTTCAAGCTCATGAACGATAAGATCAATCATGCCACTGGCGTTTTTTCGCGAAGCCCTGGATGCATTGCTGCGCATATAGCCGCTCTCATCAAGCAGGCGCTCGATGCGCGCCCTGGTAGCCGGTGCCACATCCGGGCGCCCTTTGAGCACACGCGAAACAGTCGGGATAGAGACGCCAGCCCGTGCGGCAATCTCCGCGATGGTAATGCGCCGGGACGAACCTTGATCCATGTGACGGAGAGCAGTCCTTTCTAACGGAATATTTATATTATTCCCGATAATTTTCCGTTTGTCAATGGGCTGGAAGACCAGCGGTTGGCGTCCTTCTTTGCACGCATCGCCACCGGAGGTCGCTTTTCTCAGGAGGGGGCAGGCGGCACCCTCTCGGGAAAAGCAGCGCCGGCGCTGAAGTGTTCGGAGGGTGACACTCCGGCAAAGTTTCCGGTAATATACCGGAAACTTTGCCGGTTAGAGATTATCTATACTGTTCGTTAAAGCTCATTATCCCTCACTCTGTTCAATGATGCGCGCAAACGCCGGAGTTAGCTCATAAGGGAGTGTGGTAAGATGCCTGTATGCAGTATCCACATGGAAAGGAACCACTATGCGAACATCAAAAGTCGGTGTTGGTGTAATTGGCGTTGGAGGAATCAGCAACTATGTTCACCTGCCGGGGCTGCGGCTTTGCCCCCAGGCCGAGATCGTCGCGCTTTGCGATAGCAACGCCGATCTGCTGCAACAGCGCGCCAGAGAATACGCGGTGGAGCACACGTTTACAGATTATCATGCGCTGCTGGAGCACCCGGCGGTCGATGCTGTAGTCGTTGCCACCCCCACCATCATGCACGCGCCCATCGCGCTCGCCGCTATCGCAGCAGGCAAACATGTACTGGTGGAGAAGCAGCTCGCGATGAACTATGCCGAGGCTGTACGGATGTACGAAGCGGCCACGCGCGCAGGCGTACAGCATATGACCGCGTTTACCTATCGCTTTGTGCCGGCTATGCGCTACCTCAGGCATTTGCTGGGCATGGGAACCATCGGCCTGCCGCGCCATGTGCGCGTGGCGCGCTTGCAGGACTTCCGAGAAACCAGCCTGGGCTGGCGCCAGCAGAAGGCACTGGCCGGATCGGGCGAGGTTGGGGATATGGGGGCACACCGCATCGACTTCTGTCACGACCTGATCGGCCCCATTGCGCGCGTTGTAGCCGTGACCCGCATCTTCGTGCCCCGGCGCAGCGGGCCGGACGGCTCGCTCCTGCCTGCGGATACCGAGGATTTCGCCGCTTTTATCGCCGAGTTCGCCGAGGGAGTGGGCGCCGAGCAGGGCACCGTCGCGACCTTCGACCTGAGCAAGATCGACAAGGGCCGCGAGAAGGGCGGACACGGCCTCGACGAGTTCGAGGTGTATGGCACGGAGGGAACGCTGATCTACCACCTGCATCGTCCCCACGAAGTCCTTACAGGCCGCCCCGACGGGAGGTTGGAGGCGACGCCGGTGCCGCGCGATTTTCTGGTCTATCCCGGCTCCCCGCGCGATCCCTTCACCGGCGATCCTGCTACAGTCTTCCGCTACGATCAGGATTTCGCCTTTATCCAGGCCATCATCAATGGCAAGGGCGACATCCCCACGTTTTACGACGGCATGCGCTGCCAGGCCGTAGTCGATGCCATCTTGCAATCGGCGCAGGAGCGGCGCTGGGTTGAGGTCGCCGACGTGCCACCCGTCACCATGCCACTCGCCGCCGCCCGCCATATTTGAGCCGGGTCGCAGAGAATTGGACGGACCTTACGTTCACGCCAATGGGGAATAGCCTTCCCCCGGCGCTCTATTGTATCACTATCCCTTCAAGCCGCTCTGCTTGAAGCCTTCGGCGCTGTAGCGCTGCAAGAAGAAGAAGATTATCACCAGCGGCAGAATAGCCATGGCGGCGCCGATGAATAGCTCGTGCAGGTTGAGCACCTGAGCATTCAGGAAGTTGGAAAGCACAACCTGAACCGTCCAGGCAGACTGATCCTGGCCGATCACCAGCAGCCACAGGAAGGCGTTCCAGCTTGCGATAAAGGCGATAACGCCCAGAGCAGCGGTAATGCCCTTCGAGTTCGGCACCACAATGCGCCAGAAGACTCCCCGGTAGCCCAGGCCATCGACGCGCCCTGCCTCCTCCAGTTCGTGCGGAAAGCCGAGGAAGAACTGGCGAAACAGAAACGTCGTGAAGCCGCTGAAGCGGACCTCTTCATGCAGGCGCAGCAGGGCGACGAACGTGCGCACAGGGCGTTCGCACTCACCGGGACCTATCTGGGCATCGGGCTGGCGACGCTGGTCAACCTTTTTAACCCTGAATGTATCATGCTCAATGGAGCAGAGTATTACCTGTCCGACCTGTTCCTTGAACCGATGAAAGAGGCGCTGAACCGGCATATTTTTTCGCAACTGGGCGCCAACCTGAAATTGATGACCGAGCAGAATACCTCATTGCACTGGGCGCGCGGCGCCGGCTGCCTGGTGCTGCGCGATTTCTTCTCATCGCCAGCGCAGCTCTCGTAGGCTCCAGGCAGGCAGCCAGCATTTTCGCGGCAGCGGCGTGCTACCACACGACTTCCAGGCGACTGTAGCCTCGCTGCCTGAGCACCGGGGAATGGGTAAGCGTTTGATGAGGGGCGAGCCGCAGAGTGGGCAACCGCTGGCACAGCGTCTCGAACGCAATCTGTCCCTGCTTGCGTGCCAGAAACGCCCCCAGACAGAAATGCACGCCATGCCCAAAGGCGAGATGATGATTGGGCGAGCGGTGCGGATCAAACTGGTCGGCATGGGGAAAGCGGGCCTCGTCCCGATTCGCCGATCCGAACACTACCATGATCGAAGCTCCCTCGGGAAACGTGACCCCTCCCACGGTCACTTCCTGCATGGCAGTACGAAAGAACGCATGCACAGGCGCGTCATAGCGCAGGATCTCCTCGATAGTCTGGGGAATGTCTTCGGGATGCGCGCACAGCGCTTGCCAGCGCTCTGGCTGCTCCAACAAGATAGCCAGCCCATTGCCGATGAGCTGGGCCACGGTATCATGACCCGCCACTATCATACTACAGAACAGGTGCGCCAGCTCCGCATCGCTAAACGGCTCTTCTCCCGGCGTCTGCAACACATCGCTGATCAAATCTTCTCGCGGCTCCTTCCTGCGCTCGTCGACCAGCCGCATAAAATACTGCTGGATGCTTACAAAGTCGCGCGCACACTCCACCTGCCGTTCCTCGGACAGCGGCGAGGATATCAGAATCGCCAGATTATTGCTCCACTTTCTGGCCTGAACCATATCCTCTTTCGGAACCCCGATCAGAAAGAGCGCGACTTCAAGGGGCAGCGGATAGGCGAACTGGGAGATCATCTCGGCTTTATGGTCATCAATAAAGCTGTCAACTAATGAGGTCGCGACATCTTTGATGAACGGCTCCAACTGCCGGATGCGCCTGGGAGTAAAAGCCTTGCTCGCCGCATTACGGAAGCGAGTATGCGCTCTCCCATCGCTATCAATCATATTCGGCACCAGGGGGTAGCCCTTGCTCAGTTCGGCGAACACGGCAGGGGTATACCTGACTACCGGGCGCAAAGCATCCTTTGAGGAAAAAATATCCGGCTGGTTCAAGATCGACATGACATCATCATACCTGGTGACAATCCAGGCGCCCAGCTCGGGACTGAAAAAGATCGGTTCCTCTTGCCGCGCCCGGGCATAAAACGGATAGGGATTTTCCAACTGCTCTCCGATCAGGGGGTGGTAGAGCGCTCCAAGAGAGCCTTCATTGGTCTGAGTCATCTGGGTCCATCCTCCTGCTAAATAATGATCTCTGGCTCAACAATGCATGTGCATAGCCTGGTCCATTATAGCACAGGTATTGTTTTTATGCTCCGCTCCGTTCTTCTCTCGCGCTCAGGGTTATTCTTCTGTGAGCAGCAGTTGCGCCGTGATATGGTCAGTGACTAGGATGTTTGCGAGGCCGGCCTTGAGGGCGGCACGAATAGCCGGGACATAGGCGGGACCACCTCCGGAAACAAGGATCACGCGGGCATCCTCCTTCCTGATCTTCTCCTTGAGACGGGGGATCGCGAAACCGGTCAGGTAGTAGGGAGGCGGCTGCATCAACTCATTAATGCAGCGTCCCTGAGCATCGAACACCCAGTGGTTGATATCCACGACTGGATGGTACGCCTCCATGGCCTCGATCTGCTCCCGGGTGAGGATGCCGCGCATGACGATTTCATCATTTGAGTGTGGCGTCCAGAGTCCCATCATGTACACTGTAGCGTTTTCACTGAGTTCGATAGCCTCCCGTGTGATAGATAGACGGGCATTCAATGCCATGAGCGCCTTCGGCGAGACATCCGGGGTAGGAGGCATTAAAGCAGGGATACAAAACCACGCGTGCGAAGCGCCATAAGCTCGCGCAATATCATAGGCAACCAGGTTGGCATCGCCAGGACTTGTACGGGCCTCAACGAACCCGATGGTAGACACGACATGTAAATGAGGCAGCGGCCTGGCCGGTTTGAGATACCGGACCACATTGCGCATGAAGAGTTTACCGCCGGAGACGGCGAGCGTATCGGTGTCGGTGAGGAGCTGGTCAAGATAGTCCGCGGCGGCATTTCCAATCTCGGCGACGACTTCATCAAGCGTTTCATCAGCCCTGGCTGTTTCAAAGCTGCGTCCTGGAACGAGCACTAGATCCTCCAGATTCAGCTTCCTGCGTACCTCGCGGGAAAGGTTGCGCAGGTAGCCGGTACGCACATCGGGAACAATAGAAATACGGACAATTCCTCGCTCCTTCGCCTTCTGTAAAGCCTTGCTTACCGTCTGCCTGGAGCAATATTCCATCTCAGCAATCGTTTCCTGGGAATGCCCATCTTCGTAATACATGTAGGCAATTTTGCGTAGAAATTGCTCATCGCTTATCAATCTTGCTTCTGAAGTACTGACCGGTGGATTTTCTGATCGCATGTCGTCCCACTTCCTTTCCAACGGCAGATGCCAGGCACCTCCTCTATCGCGCACGCATCCGGTATGTTTTACGCTCGCACAGGCGTACAGGGCCAGGCACATTTTGAGACAGATGCCAGCTCAACTTTGCGCTTTTGTAGAAAAGATACGCTATATTTTCGTTGAGTGCAAGTATGCCCACCATTTTGCCACATCTTCTCCTCCCACGATATCCGCGATCATCCTGACTTCCTTCTCCCTATAGAGCGCACCCTGTTCCTCCTGATCCGAGAATGCCCCAGGGTGCCACGAAAACACTGAAAGTCATACAAATGGCTTGCCGGACACATTTTTCTTACAACCCGTCCAGATTTTCGCGGCGATATACAATTGTCTACGGAATGCGAGAAACCTGGCAGTTCGTCTTCTCTTCAAAATATGTGAACAGTCGATCTTTAGCAACAGGATATGTTACAAATGCTATATTTTTAACAACTTTTCAAAAATGTCTTTTTTTTGCCAGATTGTATGCTATACTCATCTTGAAGCTGTCCGGTTGGAATTGACAGGCAGGGAACACCGGCAATTTCTCCGTCTGGACAGCAGCATGAACACATGGGAGCGCTAAAAAGCGCCGCGCCCATGAAGAAAGAGGATCCTATGATTCCAGGTGTACGCTTCACCGTCGAGAAGCAGCGCGTCCTGGTTCCAGTTGGCGAACCCTGTCGCTTTGGCTGTAAATATTGCTATACGCGGGGAGGGGAAGTCGGGGGGAAGAAGATCAAGATGGAAGATATCCTGCGTGAGTTTCAAGATTTTGCCTCTACCACCGCCTTTGAGACGATCCAGCTGGGCTACGACGGAGATCCGTTTGCCCGCCCCGAACGCGGTATCGCCATGCTCCAGAAGCTGGCTACAATGCACAAACATGTGAACTTTAGCACCAAAGCGTTGCTCGAAGGTCCTATCCTTGAAGACCTCAGCGCAATTCGTCGCCGCATGGCCGCCGAGGGCAAGACCTTGAGCGCCCTGATTTCTCTGAGCTGCTGGGATTCGGCTCCTGTCGTGGAGCCGCATACCCCCTCCCCGGCGGATCGGATGCTGACCGTGGCAAATCTCGCGCGGATTGGCCTTCCCGTGTTTATCGCTGTCCGGCCCGTGTTGCCGCACATCGCCGAGAGAGAATATGAGCGTATTGTAACTCAAGGTCTCCTTGCCGGATGTGAGGGATTTATCGTGGGGCCGCTGTATGCTGATCGGCGCGGGCAATTCGTGCGTTTCATCCCACCTGGCGTCCTCGCGACGCTTCCCGGCCAGCAGTGCACAGTCTCCTGGTCCGCCCATGTCCCCACCTGGACGCGCTACGAAGATAAGAGCCGCCTTCAGAGGCTGATCCAGATGATCGAGCAACATGGAGGACGGGCATTCCAGTCATCAGCAGATGTAATGAGACTGTTTGAGCGCAGGGAGGTATCGCGATGATTGAGGTCGAGCTGAAGTTTGAGCTGCCCCCGGAAGCGAAGTCCGGGTTCAAGAAACATTTTCCGATGATGCGGCTGGTGCGCTGCTTGAAGAACTCGGATATCTACTACGACACGCCAGCGTTTGATCTGCTGCGCCAGGCCGTATTTGTGCGGGTGCGCAATCAGCGACGCCTGGAATTCAAATTCAATGAGCAGGCTGCGCCAGCCCATATTCAAAGTATCGAACGCTCCTTCTCTTTGAGGCCATCACCATCCCAGGCACAGGAGATGCACGCTCTGTTCTCCCGCTTTCTGCCCCACTGGCACGCTGCGGCCCCGGTTGAGGAGGCGCTGTGCCGTAATGGCATGATGGAACTGGCACGTATCGAGAAGCAGAGAACGCAATATAGCTACAGGGGCCTC
>DATGLE010000211.1:0-8973 GCA_035294325.1 Ktedonobacteraceae bacterium
CCCAGGATGCGCCCGCGCCAGATATCCGAAGTCAGCACGGCATCAAGGTGTTTGGACTGGAGCCGCCCCTGGATATTATCGATGGTGATGATGGTCGCCCCTTCAATGAGCAGCGAGGTGATGGCTTTCTGGAGTTCCTCCTCGCTCTCGGAAAGCGTCAGGATCGCGGCATTGCTGCCCGTCGCGGCAATAGAAACGACATCACTGAGCAATCCTTTGCCGGTGCCCTGCTTGGGCGCATCGATGAGCGCCAGGGGCACATGCCGCTTGATGGCCGGGCGCACCAGCGGCGTGAGCAAGAGGGCCAGCGTGTTTGCCCGGTCGGCGGCAGAGACATAGGGAAATTCGCCGATGCTCTCCCAGATCACCTCCAGGGCCGCCTGGCAATCTTGCGCCGTCGGCTGCTTCGGTACAGTGCAAGCCTCCATCCCTGGCTGGGGCGCGTAGTAGAGCCTGGTTGGGGCGTCGTAACCAGGCTGATCGAGAATGGTGCCATCGGGTCGAATGACCGGCGTCTCGACGATAGCGACCAGCGGCGGGAAGGGGAGGTAAGGCCGTTGCGTTTGCCGCGCCAGGATCTGCTCGGCCAGCGCTTTCGGCGGCGAGCAGGGGACAGAAACGGAGTCCTCCTCCGAGCCAGCCACTTTCTTGCGCCGGTAGAAATTGGCCGTCTGGGTAAGCACTTCGCGCACCTCCACCACGCCCATCTGGACGACGATAGGGCGGTGCACTTCATTGCGCGCGACGCGCACCAGCCGCGCCGCTTGCAAGAAGAGCGTCGGATTCTTTTGCTCCTGCTGCATCATCGCGGCAATGGCGGCATCGGTGAAATCGCGCAACTGGTCCTCGCCCACAAAGATGTCTGGGCGGCCATCCGGCTCAGGGGCGGACGTGATGGCTGTCGTCGGGCTGCCTGTTCCCTGCCCTCCCGAAGCTCCGGCGGCGGGTTTGGCGCGAACCTCGGCCCCTGCCCATGCCTCGCGTACCGCCCCGCTGTAGGCGCTTTTGACGCTGCTCCTGGCTTCTTCCCCGGTGTAAGGTTCAGGCTGTCCTTTGCTATTGGTTGAGGGGACGCGCTCGGCGTACTGCTGCATGACCGTGTGTGCCTCCACCTCTGAGTAGCCATGATCGCGGAGTTGACAGGCCAACCAGAAGCCGGTATCGTTGCGTCCCTTGCGTTCCTGCGTGACCAGGTGCATCGCTCGCGCGAGCAAGGTTTCCGAGATTGATTCGGCAGGCTTTGCCTGTGCACCTTTCTGCGCAGTCTGTGCCTCCGAGGGAGGGTGAAGCAACCCCAGCAGGACGCGCAGATCTTCGGGGAGCCTGGCGCAGTCTTCGAGGATGGGGTCACGCTTCCAGATATACGGCCCGTGCGTATTGCGGCCACAAAAGGCGGCATACCCCCCTTCGCCGCGAATATCGAGGCCAGGCCATCGCTTTCCCAGCGCCTCTTTCGATTTGCCGTTGAGCGTAGGCACGCGCCAGCCAGGATGCTTGAAGTAGACGTGATGCCCTCCTGATCCCGTCTGGACATGTGGCTCCAGTCCCAGGCGCCGGCGCGTTTCTGAGCCTTCCTCCCCATCAAAATCGAGAATGATAAGGCCACTGATCGCCCCGGTAATCACCGCCCAGGCGCTGGGATGATAGGTCGCCTGCCAGAACAGGATCTCCTGCTCGGTGGGATGGCGGCTTTGCAGCGGCTTCCAGCGCAACCGCTTCGGTGTCCCATCGGGATGTACCCCGCCCATTTTGGGCGGCTTTTTCTCCTCATCGAGAGGAAAGACCGACCACCGCAAGCGCTGTAACGCTTCCAGGGCGGTCTGATGTGGGGCTTGCTCAGTCCAGGCAGTTGAAAGCGATGCGGTGGTCATTCAGGGTCATCCTTTCAGATTCAATGGTGAAAATTTCAAGGAAGGTACACATGGGAGAGACAATCAGTTGATGAAATGGTGGATGCATCCTCCTCTCTCCCGTTGGGGGAGATCGGCTTGTTGTCTGTAAAGAGGGAATGACCCTCCTTCTGTAAGAGGGAGGGGTTCTGGCCTCTCGGAACGCTGCGGTCTATCGCGCTATCAAGCGGGTTTCCGCGAACATTTCACACAACGGCGCGTAGCACTGCTACATGAGGCGTTTTGCCAGATCGACGCGCTCCTCTGTGCTCAGCCACTCGCCTTGCAACAGGCGGTAGCCGTAGAGAGCCAGTTCCGCCAGACGGTACTCAAAGAACGCTTTCCCCACCAACTGTTCCTCTGGATAGGGCACTGGTTGTCCTGCTTCGAGCGCAACGATAGTAGGATGCTGCCCGCCAATGTAGATGCGATACGTGGTGGTCGGAATACCGCGATCTAATTCGTACTCATAGGATTCAATGCGCATAGGTGTTCGTCCTTTCAGGTTTCAACCCTCACCGGCCCCAGAGGCCGATGCTGCGCTCTGCTGCCCAATGCGGTCGCCCCGGCCATCCAGGAAGTGGTCGAGCGAGGATCGGCCACAATGAAGCAAACACTGGAAGTCCAGACCACAGGCCAGGGAAGCAGATCTTCAAGAACCTTCCTGAGCAGTCGTGAGTTGCCTTGATCCAGGAACACTGCATACAATAGGGCAGGACTCAAAAGGAAGGGAGCATGAGTTGTTGAATATACCGGCAGAGCACAACGCAGTGGAGGACCTGTTGCACTCACCCCTCGGTGTACTTGTCCTTGCCAGATGCATCATCGAAGTGAGTGGCACCCCGCCTGACATGCCATTTGCCGACCGACTGGGAAGCTATCCCGCAGAGGATATCGCTCGCTGTCTACAGACCCTCTCAACGCGAGAGGGAAGCCTCGACTCCTTTGATCGACTCTCTGCTGACCGCCTCTCGGAACTGATTGCCCAGTGTGAGGGAGACTTCACACCCTACTGGGACGGCTACCATCAGCAGGCCGAGGTATTGCTGACCTTCGGGGCTTCTCTGCGCCCGTTTGCAACCCATTTGCTCCAGGCGGTGGGGACAGCTCGCTGGTTTGACGACCTTGATCGCACACGTCAGGAGTGGATATCTTCTGAGCTTGCCGCACCAGAGGCATCCGCATTCCATCCTGATTTGCTTCCCTATGGAGCAGGCATTACGAAACCCCGCGGTGCGCTCTGGACCTCCACAACGGTAGGGAAGAACTCCAGTGGCTGGCTGTACTCCCTGCGCTGGGGGGAAACCCGTCGAGAGCTTCCCTATCAGCGATGGCGCCTGGAGGTGCTGCCGACAGCTCGTGTCTATGAGGTGCATGGACCGCGAGCGTGGCAGGCGCTCTGTCTGACCTATCCCACTCCTTCCCGTCTTGCGTATCCCATCGACCAACCAGCAGACCTCATCGAGCCGAACTGGCAGGCAGTAGCACAGGACTGGGATGGCGTCCATCTCTCTACAGGCGGACTGCTCACCACCGAGCGAGTGAGATGGGGGGAGCCTGGTGCCCAGACCCACCTCTATGGCTGGGATGCAGAAAGTACCGTGTGGCTGCGCTGGGTCTTTGGCCGTATCGAACGGCTGCCAGATGGTGGCTAAAAGGGCCTGGCGACTGGTGACAGCAAGCGTGCTCATGCTTGCGCTTCCATATCAGCGCAGGCGTCGCCTTCTTCCCACAGGGAGAGCAGGCTGGCCTGCGTCTTTTCCCTGAGCACCCGCTCCAGGTTTTTGTGCGCGGCCCGAAAGTAGGAGGGTTTTAGCTCGATGCCTACGAATGTGCGCCCGCATCTGAGCGCGACATAGCCCGTTGAGCCAATGCCCGCAAATGGATCCAGCACCGTTTCACCCGGATTACTCCACAGGCGAATGCAGCGCTCAATGGTGTCAAGCTGGAGCGGGCAGACATGCCGTTCGTCGTCAGGATCGCGCCCCTGGGCCGCATTGAGCGTGCGCGACTCCTTGATGCCGTACCAGACCGGATGCGCCCACTGGATCCATTGTTCGTTGGTGATGTCAGGAATGATGGGTACGGCATTCTCCCCAGGTTTGCGAAAGAGCAGGATGTAGTCGGCCAGTCCTGGCCGCATCCAGGAGGCATCTTTGTGCAACTGCACGAACAGCAGCCCTTTGGCTTTTGAGCGGATGGCCTGCGCCTGGGGGTTGCGGTCAATGCAGATCTCGCCGTGATAGATCCAGCCGCGCTGCGTGAAGGCAGCAATCAGTTCGCCGCGAAAATCTTTCAGGCCGATAAAGCCATCCTGCACCAGCGTCGCGGCAAGCTGCTGCACATGGACGCAGCACAGCCGCCCATCTCTGGTGACGCGCAGCAAGTGATCGATGACATAGCCGAAATGCTGGTAGAACTCTGAGGGGCTGCGGCTATTGCCCAGGTCCCGCTCCGTGGGGCTATAGGTGTAGAGGCTCTGGAAGGGCGGCGAGAAAACGGAGAGATCGATGGAGGACTCCGCAAGCTCGCCTAAGCGTTCGCAGCTATCCCCGAGCAGGAGCCGGTAGTGCTCGGTGGCGATGGTCTCTGTGCGGTACGCATCGGGTGGCTGTGCGCCCGATAGCTCTGCCTGTGCGTAGCGCTGCACCTGTGCGATCAAGCGCTCACTCATCATGGTAGCTTCTCGTTCCTTTCGCAGCACATTGGCAAAGACGCCCTGCTCTACGTCTGAAAGCACGATATACACCTTGACCGGATGCACCTGCCCGAAGCGGTAGCAGCGCCGGATGCACTGGTAGTACGCCTCGAAACTGTCGGAGAGTCCCACAAAGACCATCTGATGGCAGTGCTGGAAATTCATCCCAAAGCCGGCAATGCGTGGCTTGGTAATGAGTACCCGCATCCTTCCGTCTTGAAAGGCTTCCAGAGCCGCAAGCTTGGCATCAGGGGAGTCGCTGCCCTTGATCTCGATGCTCTCAGGGATGCGCCGGGCGAGGCGGGCGCTCTCCTCATTGAGTCCGCACCAGATGATCCATTGTCCCGGGTCGGATTGCACCAGCGCTACCGTGTGCTCAATGCGCTCGTCGAGAGTGCCCTGGCGGGCGCGGAGCCGGTCGCCAACCCCGCCCAGCCCCGCGGCAAAGAGTGCGCCATCGGGCCGGTAGCTCGTTTCCACAATAATCGGTGTCGTCGAGATCGGCGGCAGCACATAGCCAGTAGCATCAAAGCCCAGATCAGCGGGAGTTTTGACGCTCATCGACCAGGAGGCCATCCAGCGATAGAACGGCATCTGGGCATGTTTCTTCAAGCGCCAGCCGCTGTGCGCACTCACATCGGAGTCATGGGTGAAGAAGGTAGCAAGCATGTCCGCCCGGCGCATCACCCCCAGGAACTCGGCATGGTTGGCGATCTCGGTGATATCGTTGGGCGCCGGCGTCGCGGTACAGCAAAGCCGATACGGGATCCGCGTAAAGCGGGCGAGGAGTTTGCTCTTGATCTTGCCATCGAGCGATTTGAGGATCGAGGACTCATCCAGAATAACGGCGCCAAAGTCCGCCGGGTGGAACTGGTCAAGCAGTTCGTAATTGGTGATATTGATGCCATCCACCAGGTCGCGCCCGCAGCGGGTGTAATGTACGTCCAGGTCAAGCTTCTTCGCTTCGGCGACGGTTTGCCGCGCGACAGAGAGCGGGGCCAGGATCAAGCAGCGCTCGCCAACCAGACGCGCAAACTCCAGTTGCACACTGGTTTTGCCAAGCCCAGTATCGGCAAAGAGGGCCGCGCGCCCTTTGCGCAGTGCCCACTGCACGAGCACGCGCTGAAAGGGAAACAGTCGCGGATGCATGGCAGAAAGCGGGACCTCGATCCCGAATGCCGGCGCCGTCATCCGCTTGCCCTGGAGAAAGGTGTGATAGGAGGAGAGTGTGGCACCAGTCATCGCTGCACCTCGTTGTGCACACAGAAGAGGAGGTCTTTCAGCATGGCGGCACCTCTCCCCAATCCTGGCCCCCCTCATCCCAGACCAATCGGCCATACTGCTGCCACATCTCAGGGTGACGATAGCAGGGACAGTCTTCCTCGCACAGAGGCTCCCCGCAGTCGCGACAATACTCCGTATGCACATCCTCCGAGCCTCGCAACGCCACCACAAGCGCATTGCCCTCATGATCGGTATATCGCTCATAACCAGGCACACCATCAACGACTGCCTGGACGGCCTCCTCGCCATATCTCCCCTTCGCACACGGCACACAATACCTCTCCGCATCGCCCACAATCGCCACCACCCCAGGCCATCGTCCATACATTTCAACCATCGATCTCCCTCCTTTTGATATCTCGTGCGTCCTTCATGGCCTGCTCCTCACCATCTGCAAAAGTGCTCACGCCAGCCCATGCTGGCTTGCCTTCCCGGTATGCTCGTGGGCGGGAGGCTTTGTTTCCATGAGCATTGGCAGCACCGCCGCTGCTCATTCCAATGCAGGAGGAAAGGGGCATGACAAAGGGAGCACCCTCGCGTTACTCTGGTTCAAAAAAGAGATCGACGGTTTGATGATGCACCTGGTAGAGTGCTTCGGGATCGAGCCAATCATACTCACGTCCGTCGTCAGGCTGCACGCCGATAGCCACCCCTTCACCATCCTCCAGGTCTTCGCGGAACAGCACGCCGGTTCCCAGTCGCACCTCTGTCCCTGAAGCAAGCGGTTCCTCTGGCGGGCGCAACCCGCGAAAAAGATCGCCAATATGTGGAGAGCGGCGCGCCTCGCGGATGCAGGCGATGAGTGTCCCGTTCTGCCCGTCAAAGGTGTCTGGCAAGGGAACGATAGCGCCCCCATCTGGTGTCTCCCTCAAGAAGATGGTTCCATAGCGGTCGCTCACACGTTCCCCAGGGTGCCATGCCACAACCCCCGTTGCAATAAAGTGTCTCATGCTTCTCTGTCACCTCCTTTGATGTTTCAACCCTCACCGACCACCAGAGGCCGATGGTGTCTTTGCTCCTGTTCGCTTTTCAGGGCAGATGGGGCAAATGTTCCTTTTGCCCCATCTCAGATCCGCACACGGGGATGATGAAGAGGAACAACCAACCCGGTAAAGCCATTCCTTTGTCCTCCTGAGCGATAGCGCAGTGCTGCGACTCACGCGCTCAGGAGGGCAGGACCGATCTCGACCAGGGAATCTTTCATCATCCCCGTGTTCCGACAGGCCCTCACGCTTATGGGAGCGGCCAGAGATCCTCGGGGGTAAGCTCAGGATGGGTGTCGCGCCAGTACTGCTCTTCGGGATGCAGTTCATAGTACAGGCGCGTGCTTTCCGCGATCTCTGCGTCGGTGATCTCTTCCTCCTCATTGTCAAATTTCGCGCACAACTCCTCGTAGCGCGCCCGCTTTTTCGCGCGTTCCGCTTCGTCCATGATTTCGTCGCCTTTCCTTTCTGTCTGAT
This sequence comes from Ktedonobacteraceae bacterium, assembly GCA_035294325.1. Lineage (GTDB taxonomy): Bacteria > Chloroflexota > Ktedonobacteria > Ktedonobacterales > Ktedonobacteraceae > DATGLE01. The sequence goes on from DATGLE010000211.1 coordinate 7,332, forward strand.
CGATCTTCATGCAGACTGTTTCCTACCATTCATCAAGGGCAGCATCCGCATTCTGGGCTGCGATGTCTTCCACACATGCCACATCTCGGTTGCCATTCGTCGGAGGGACTTCTGTGATGCTCCTCGCGCTCCCTTTGTACCAATCGCTCACCCGGAGCGCGATGAGGCGGGCCGGATTGATACCCGCCTCTTCCGCCTCGGCGAGCAGTTTCTGCAACGTTTGCGAGGTACGCGGCAGCGCCACCGTGAAGTAGGCATATCGCTCTGGATCTCGTGCCATCCTCAAGCCCCCCTCCTGGAGAGGGCTTGTACTTGCGCACGGCGCAGCATCGCATCGGCCAGGCTCGCATAGCCCGCTGCATTGGCAAGTTCCGGTTTGGGGGTCGTGTGCGCTTTGGGCAGTCGTGTGGCAATATCTGCGGCAAAGTAGTGCGCGCCGCCCCCGACGAGCAGGATGGTCTCGAATTCCAGCAACACGTCATCCCAGGCGGCGGCAACTTGCGTGGCAATCGCCTCTCCGATTTCGCGCAGCGCAGTGTCAATCAGTGCGCGCAGGCGCTCATCGGGGATACGGATGCCATGCTTATCGTTGATGGCGCGATAGGGGACGCCAGCGACGTGCTGCCGCAAGAGATCCATCCTCATCTCGAAGGAAGGCGTATAGTGGAAGGCGTCGCGGAACTTCTCCGAGAAGCGCTCTGCCGCGCTCGCCACTCCCAATGGGAAGCCCTTTGAGTTGGCCGGGCGGGGTTTCTGTCCCCGGGCCACATAGAGATCCGTTGTGCGACCTCCAATATCGATCACTCCCTGGAGCACATCCTGATTGCTGCCATAGGCGATGAGCGCCCCGGCCCCCTCCATGATGACTTTCACGCTCTGGACATGCATCACCCGCTCTCTGCCATTCAGACTAAACACATGGGTGCCAAGCAGCGAACGGCGCACCCGCTCGGCATTCTCGGTGTCGTCCAGGTAAATGCTAATGGGCAGCCCGGTGGTGACATACAGGCCAAACTCCTGCTGCCCAATCATGGAGGCGGCACTGGTCATGAGCATTTCCAGGTTGTAGTTATTGGTCCAGTAACGCGCGCTGTCTCCATGCGTGTCCAGAGGTTTAGCGCCGTCGTCAAAGACCTTCTGGCCGATGTATTTTTCCACGCGCCGGCCCTCCAGCGGATTGTCATACTCCAGCACATAGTGATGCGGCGCCAGGATATCTTCGACTTCACGCCCTGCTCCGCGCGCTGTCGCGATGACTTTGCGCCAGGACCCGATAGCAGCGATGCTGGGAATACGCTTTTCAAAGCGCCCGCTCTGCGCGATGAGCACCGCGCAGGTTTCCGAATTGCCAAAGTCATGCCCGTAGGCATAGGTGGAATACTCCATGTTTGCCTTCTTTCCTCAGAGGGGTACAGTACTGTCCTGCACCAGTGTTGTACCGAAAACGACCAGGAATCATAAGAAAAATGCCTGTCATGTGGCTTTTTGAGCAATGTCATTGGCCTTGTTGGGCCATGTGGCGGGCTTTCCAGGAGGACGGTACTGGTGTAGAAGAGTACAGTACTCCTGGAAAGTGGGAATGGGACCGGCTTATGAGCAGACCTGCTCGCCCATGATCGCCTGAATATAGGCGCGCGTCTCC
>DATGLE010000212.1:0-6069 GCA_035294325.1 Ktedonobacteraceae bacterium
GCACGCTCTCGTCCTCGCGGATGGCATTACTATTCATATTGGCAATCAGTCCTGGTCCATCGGCATTAACTTTATCGTCTACCTGCTCGTTGCCGCCATCGTCGGTTTCATCGCGGAGTCTATCGTCGGCTGGCGCCTGCCGTTTGGCATCGTCGGGGCAATCATCGCCGCGCTCGTTGGCATCTGGTTGATGACGAAGGTCATCGTTCTTACAGGTATCGGTGATATCAACGTTGCCGGGGTCCCCATCATCAGAGCATTGATAGGCGCGATCATCCTGGTAGCGATCTGGCACCTGCTGACCTATCGTACCTGGCGAGGACGGCGGCGTTATTACTACCGCCGCTATTAAGAATGATCGCAGGGGGGCATTGCGCAGTTTAACAACTCAAGCCGGTTATGCCCTTCGCGCGTAGCCGCGCGCGTGATCGTGCCTGGGACCCCGCGCCAGGCCCGGCGGACGCGAATCACGCGCGCGGCTATACATTGGAAAGATTGCCGGTCTTGATAGGTAAACATCATTTTCGCGCGGCTACGTACATTCCATCAACGTGGCGGCGTGTCGTTTCTGATTTGTTACATCAGTGAGCAGGGCGCAGGGCCGCTACGATCATCGCTATTACACTGATGATGCAGGAGATGAGGAACGCCGTATGCACGCCATGCATAAAGAGCGCCAATGCTTGCGGATACTTACCCATGCCCCCACCATAGATAAAGACCTGCATCATCGCATTCATCGGCACCTGGCTCAGCGCCAGCGGGAATACAATCGCGATACTCAGCATCTGCCCGGTATTGTTGAGCATGTTCAGAATACCGGCGGCGGCTCCGCGCTCCTGAGGCTTGACGGAACTCATAATCGCGTTGGTATTGGGCGAACTAAAGAAACCGGAGCCACCGCCCATGAGCGCCATCCACACACACAGCAGCCAGAAAGGCGTAGTCGGGGATATAAAGACCAGTCCCAGCAGGCCCAGCGCCGATATCCCCAGTCCAATAGGAGCCAGTAACCGCGAACCTACATGATCCGATAAGCGACCACTCAACGGGCCAATGAGCATAAACGCGGCGCCAAACGGCGTCAGCATCAGACCGGCCGCGAGGGGATCCTGCCCATACGGGCCTTGCAGGAAGAAAATCAACAGGAAGAGCACCGCACCGCGAGCAATACCATTGAGCAATCCGCTCATACTTGCCATCGTGAAAAGACGGCTGCTAAAGAGTCGCAGTTGCACAATAGGCTCTTTTATGCGCGGCTCGAATATCGCGAATAGCAGTGCGGCAATAACGCCTGTTATCAATATCGCGATAATTGTGGGCATAGGAAGCATTGGAAACGCGAGCATGGTCAGAGCGAGCAATATGCCTGTAAGAGCAAGCGCCAGTGTCGTAGCACCAAATATATCGATATGCTGATGCGCATTCAACGCCACAGGCTCACGCAGTCGCCAGATACCCCACAACGTCCCGAAAATGCCCAGGGGAACGTTAAAAAGAAAGACCCAGCGCCACGACCACTGCGTTAACAATCCGCCCAGAATCGGCCCTATCAGAAAGCCTGCCGCGCCCGCGATCTGGTTAATGCCCAGACCAAAGCCGACCTGACCCTTGCGGAAAGCGTCGGTCACGATAGCCGTAGAGTTTGTGACGAGCAGCGCCCCCCCAACCCCTTGCAGCACGCGCCCGAAAATCAAGTCGCCGCCATGAAACTGCGGTTGCGCCAGGCCCGCCACCAGTGAGCCGAGAGTGAACAGCAGAAAACCGGCATTATAGAGCTTTTTCCGGCCCCAGATATCAGCTAAACGTCCGATGATAGGAGTCAGCACCGTCAGAATCAGGAGATAAGCGAGCAGCACCCACATAATCACCAGAAACGACGTTTTTAGCTCTTCCAGGATATTAGGAAGTGCGATAAGCAGCGCTGAACCTTGAACCGATGCCAGCAATGCCCCGACGGTTGTGACAGAGAGCGCGGTCCATTGATAGCCACCCGCATGCTGCGAAGCCGCCGCAGAAAAATCGCTCTGCTGCACATTATCAACCGACGGGCTGTTAGAAGAGGAAAAGCGCGGTGAGAGCATGTGTATCCTTTCCAGTGACCAGACCGGGTTTTCCAATCCCTTCAATAGTCCAGCTACTATCATATACTCACCAGCGAAGAAAAGTAAAGGTCGCATATCCCGCTCGCGCCTGCTTCGGGAATCAGACATACTTATAGACCACATAGCCGGCGAAGATGAGGCGACGATACTTTCTCCTGTAGCTGCGTGAGGTGGCGGCTCGCCGTGCAAGTGCGGATGCCTGGGGCGAGCCGAGGTGAAAGACGTAGGAGGCGCGGGGATCGCTCATCACCAGGTCATGATATGGCATATAACGATCATGGCCCGGCCCCAGCCCATCTGAAAGGGCACTGCAAATAATGCGCTCGTGGCTCTGGAAGATCAGGCGATCACAGGTCCAGTAGTCAGAATAGATGCGCGTGGCCCCGACACTCAACAGGTCATGGATCAACGCCGCAGTCTGTCGATCATAGGACTGCGTAGCTGGCACGTCGAGGTGCTGATCGATAGCCTGGGTTGCGAAGGCATCCTGGCGTTTATCAACAGGCGGCGCCGGAGGAACGCCGGTAAAGGTGCTGAACGTCCCCAGCAGAAAGATCGCCCCGATTAGCAGCAGCAGGCCGCGCCGCAAAATAAGGCTCACCTGCTCAATTCTCACTGCTATCGTGACATGCAGCAGACGCAGCGCCAGCGGCTTCACGATGCCCACGCCATTCCATAGCGGCCATAACAGCGCGGGGATTGTCACTAACAGCCCTACCAGGTAGCGCGAAGTGGGTACCGGGAAAAGCGCGGAATTGGGGCTGAGGATATAGAGCACCAGGGTGATCGCGGCATTCAGCAACAGAGCCAGGCGAGCGCAGTGCAAAACCAGGTCCCGCCTCTCCTCGGCGGAACGCGGGCATTCAGATGAGCGGCGCCAGCTCCGCCACAATCCTGCAAGCGCCAGCAGCACGGCGGTTGTCCATAGTGCTATCGTCCCCAGCGACCAGCCGGCATGCACCAGGGAACACTGGAGGGCGTGCAGATTGCTGAAGCCTATGACTTCAGCATCCGAGGGACGGCAGAGAGGGTTCGCGCCGGTAGCGGTTGGCAGGCTGACCAGCAGCGCGCCTTTGACCTGCAAGGGCCAGAGCACACGCAAAGGCGGCCGGGGGATACCCGCCACCCGATGGATGCGCCAGAGCACGGAGATCGAATCCTCACCGGGGGGAGCGTGAAGATTGTAGATAATCAATGGCAGCCCGCCGATGACCAGGCTGACCAGCAAACAGAGCAGCGACCAGCCGAGAAATTCCCGCCAGCAAAAAATGAGCAGCAGCAGACCGCTCATCAGCACAAAAGGGGCTACCAGCATATGGCTCCAGAGGCCGAACCCCGCCGCCAGCCCCCAGCCACTATAGGCGGCAAGGCGCCGCCAACTGTTGCGTCCCGATGGATCGGGACGCGCCGAAAGAGCAAGCCAGCAAGCCAGCAAAAAGAGCATAGCGCCCGCCAGCAGCGTCTCTGGATCGCCGCCTACAGCCACAAGCTCTCGCGTTAAGATCGGGTTCGATCCCAGGCATAACAGCGCCAGCGCGATCAGAGCCAGCTTCTTTGAGTAGAGCAGGCTACTCAATAAATACATGGCTATAAGAAACGCCGTGTAGAGCAGCAGCAGGCCGAGGCGCAGCGTAAGCACAGAGACACCCAAAAAGTGAAACATGACCGCCGCTATATATGCCTCAGCCGCTCCCATATAACCCTGGCCGTAGAAGAAAATGGGATGCTCGCCGCGATATGCAATATGCATTGCCATCAGGCCCATCGTTCCCTCATCGCTATCGAGCAGCGGCCAGCCTAGCTCGACCAGCGTAATGCGCAGCCCCAGCGCCAGAGCTATCAGTGCAAGCGCGCATAGCGCATACGGACCAATGTGGAGAAACCTCGCCCTGCGGCTCACATTCTGGCCCAACATACTTCTACTCACTCCTCATCGCACTGGACTCTCCCTCCCGGAGCCTCGTTAGCACAGTGTAATATATCGGCTTTGACTGTATCTGATCTTCACTATCCGCGCTTGCTCGCACCTGCGGTGCGAGCCTAAAGATGGTAGGGTGTGGCGGAGCCGCGTGAACACCCGGCAAAGAGAGCGAAGGTACTACGTGTCAGACATACTCTATGACATATTCAAATTAAAAGATCATTAATAAGGAGTATACGAGCGGGAGCAGGCGTCAACTCCCTCTCATCAGAAGTTATCGGATTCTCAGCGTTGTCCTCTCTCACCGGGTGCCTGCCCGGCACTATATACTCAATAAGGTGAGCGCCGCAGGCGTGAGTACGCGAGGAGGCTGGAAATCAGGAACATTCTGAAATTCTTCTGAGAGATTGCAAGGGTTTTGACATCCCAGCCATAGATTTGATAAAATACATATCAACCTTATTGAGCCGTAGTATCGCCTCGCCCGCAACTACGCTGAATGGGTTCCACAGAAAGTACGGCACCAGCTATGAGTACTAATACGAATGAGCAAGATGCACAGGCGCTGGATGCTTACTCGCACGCGGTCACTACTGCGGCGGAGCGCGTCGGGCCAGCGGTTGTGCGTATCGACATAGATCGCGGGGGAGGATGGTATCGCGGGCGTTATGCCCCCCGCTCAGAATTCGGCAGCGGACTTGGCTCGGGCTTCATCTTCGCCTCCGATGGTCAGATCCTCACCAATGCCCACGTTGTAGAAAATGCACGGCGTATTCGTGTCACCCTTGCCGATGGCCGCACATTCGACGCCGGCCTGGTTGGCAGTGACCCGGATGTCGATGTGGCGATACTGCGTATCGGCGCGGATCACCTGCCCGTCGCCGAACTGGGGCGTGTCCCACTGCGCGTCGGACAACTGGTGATCGCCGTTGGCAATCCCTACGGGCTGAACTGGACAGTTACCGCCGGGGTTATCAGCGCGCTGGGGCGCACGCTGGAGGCGCCAGGGGTGCGCAGGATGACTAAACTGATCCAGACCGATACGCCGATCAACCCCGGCAACTCCGGCGGACCGCTCGTTGATAGCGCCGGGCGCGTGGTGGGCATCACCACTGCAATGATGCCGATGGCCCAGGGGCTGGGCTTCTCTGTTCCTCTGGATACAGTGAAAGAGGTGATCGCTCGCTTCTCGCAGAAGCGCGAAGCTACCCAGGCTGGCATCTCCCTGGGCGTTGGAGGCATGAGAGTGCAGCTCGATGCCGCGCTCGTGCGCAGCCTCAACCTGGTGCAGCAGTTCGGCATGGAGGTCGTAGAGGTGCGGCCCGATAGCCCGGCTGATCGAGCACAACTGAAGCGCCTGGATGTCATCATCAGCGCCAATAACGAGGCCGTGACCGAGCCGCGCGACCTGCAACGGATTGTGCAGCGCCATCGCAGCGGCGAAAAAATTGCTTTGAGCTTCTTGCGCGGCGGAAAACAACGCAAGGTGACGGCTGTCCTGTAATGTCTACATAATCAGCGCGACATAGAAATGAGTCCGGAACGAAAAATCACCCGTGTAATTATGGGCAATTGAAGTAGAGATCTCTCGTTTTTTTAATTGAGGCCAGCCCAAAGCGTCTTACTCTACGGAGTACGCTCAAATGGAGTAAGCACATTCGCTGGTCAGGGCCGAACAGGCGGCCCGCACATGAGAGGAAACGATTCTCTATGATAGCTCTGGGGACATTTCTCGTCGCGCTGGGCGCTATCGTGGTATTGATAGCGTGTGGCATCGCGTTCAACCTGCGTCTCTACTCTCACGGGGCTTTTGAGAGAAGGAGACTTGTCCGTCCACGGTATCTGGAAACGGCCTTTGCCGGGCCGGACACGAGTTACTACTACAGAGAGACGGGCGCTGTAGATAGAGGTATGAGTTACTATGCTCGCAGGATCGTAACAGCCGTTTTTAGCATCGTGATCGTGTCAGTGATGATTGTAGCGCTGCTCCTGAGCACTGCTCCACATTAAGAGCGTTACCTGTAGCGTATCTTTTAACTGGCC
>DATGLE010000213.1:0-7463 GCA_035294325.1 Ktedonobacteraceae bacterium
TCGCCGGTTGGCTCAAAGGGGGCCTCTACTTTAAATTCTGGCATCGTCTCGCTTCCCCGTAGTATGAGTAGAATATTTTTTCCAATAGCCCATGTATTATACCACATTTCCGCCGTCTTGAATGGCGTGGGCAACCTCATCGGAAGCATTGATTTTTTCTCCGTAGTTATGACCGACCACGATGGTTCCTTCTATTTCTATCTTTTTTCTTACGATTTTTGCATTCTTACGATTTTTGCATTCGGCGTTGTTGAGCCTGCGCGGTATACAGTTCTTCCCTGAACTCGCGCACTGCTGCCACATCTCCATAGCCCGCCTGCTCAAGCTCTTTCACGTACTTGAACGCCTGATTTGTGGCATGGGGCGATTTCATAGCAGTGACACGTGACAAGAAGAGGCGTGCGCAGGCGATCCCTGCCTCGACATCACCGAGCATCAGATAGGCCCGTGCCCAGTCAAGCGGTATCCAGGCATAGACGCGGTAATCCTGGCCCTCCAGAATGGCGCACTCAAGGTCGTTGCGCATCGCAAGCGTTTTGCGCGGCTCTCCGAGTGAGAGGTAGCCCCAACTCTGCTCCGCCAGTAGTGCGCTGATCGGCGACCATGAATACACAAAATCAGTTCCATCTTCATATTGACCCTTAAATGAATGAGCAACGGTGAGGCCGGTTTGTATAGCGCGCTCAAAGCGCAATGCATCGCCTGCACTGGCATAGACGCGACTGAGATACGAATGCACAAAGGCAATGAGAGGCTTACTTGCGCGTAGAGAATAATCGCGCGCATCCTCCAATAGCATTACTGCCTCCTGTATGCGCCCTTTGCGTTCAAGCTCTTTACCAAGTCCTTTCAGAGCCAGAGCAGAGACAGCCGGATTATCCAGACTTTTCGCCTCTTGTAGCTCCTGCGTGTAGATGGTTATTGCCTCATCGTACCGTTTATTTTCCAGAGCCGTTGCAGCATTCAAGCGTTGCACCTGGATATCAAGGAGGCGAAAACGTTGGTCAAGATGCAGTGGTGGCGCTAGTTGTTCATGAAAATAGGTGAACAGCGCATTTAGACGCCTGACGCTTTTCTCCGCGTCCGTTATATGGGCAGCGCGCCGTAAGCTCCATACCTGGCTGATGAGTTCCTCAGCTACGTCTAATGTCTCGCTGAACATGCGCGTACCCTTGCCGGGGAGTGTCGAAAGCTGTAATGTATCTGCTTGCCCATCTGCCTCTGCATTATCGACCAGGGCCGATATTGGACACTCTAGCAGCTTTGCCAGTCGCTCTAACGTGATCCTGGGAATCGGTGTTTCGCCCGTACAGTAGTTATACAGGGTACGTTCGGAGATATAAAGTGCCTTTGCTACCTCGTAGAGCCGATAGCCACGTCGTTTAATTTCGGCTTTGATGCGATTAGATGTTTGTTCGCCTTCCATCCTGATTCCTTCCTTGTTTCCGATTTTGTGCCGGTTTTTCTGCCTGCAAGCAAAATACAATGCGCCCGATTCCGATTTTGCGCCGTTTTCCTTGCCTCCAAGCCTTGCAACTTTCTTGCTGAAATAGTGCTGTCTCGCTGCGCTAGAGCATATACACTTACGATTAGTGTATGGAACTTCATCATATCACTTGTTTTGTTCTGGTTCAATTAGTCATGCAGAAAAGAAAGGACTCATCTATGGCACAAAGCGAAGTCGCGCGCATTCGGGCGCAGATTGAGGAAGAGTGCAAGGGCATGAGAAACGGCCTGTATGGCTACGCCATCACGGCAAAGCACGACTTCATCCAGGCACGCTACAATCGCCTGGGGGAATTGCAGGACGAACTCGCGCGGTACGTAGGGGAGCATCAGGCCATGCAGGAGATTGTTGAACTCTACATCAAAGCAGTTAACGGCGGCGACGAGAAGCAGGGCGCTCAATCATCGTCGGGGATTTCTTCATAGCAACGTTTATGCGAAAGCAAAACCAGAAGTAAACTTACATAGGGGTGTTATCCCTAAAAAAATATATCCTATATAGCTTTGATTAGCTTTGACAACACCAAAAGCAAAGCTATATAAATAATGCGAAACCGTAAGGAGGATAGTTAGTTGTCATATTACGATAAGGGGGAGTGAGCATGGCGAAATGGTTATCAGGGCGAATAAATCGGCAACCGGCAAAGGAAGAGAAGCCGGAAGGGCCACTTTATACGATCAGGGCCACGCCCAACGAAATAATAGCCCTGAATGTGGCTATAGCGTGGCGGCTGCATATTTTTAGAAATATTCCCAGGGAGCAAGAAACCAACCGGCTCTTGCAACAATTCCAGCGCCGGCTGTTCGAGAACTTGCCGCCGCCTGAAACGCTTGCGGGAGGGAGCCAGTGAGCGAAGAGAGACAGCAGCGACCGCGAAGACATACCGTTATCGTTGACGGACGCATTATCTACGACGGCCCTGATTGGGATACGGCGGTCAGGTTGTGGCACGAAGAGGGCCAGCGCCGCGATGTTCGTTGGGTAGAGCACAAAATTGACGGCAAGCAGGCTGCGTTTATGGGGTGGCTATGAGCGACGAGAAACCGCTGCGGTCTTATAAAAGCCTGGACGCAAGGAACTGGAGGTCACGGGCGCCCTCTGCGGGTTTGACCAGCAGGCGCTCGCCTGGCTGCGCCAGCACGGCGTGAGTATCGAAGAACGGCAGAGCGGCGAGCGGAACCGCCCGTCGCTTCTGCTTATGATGCCGCCAGGGACGACGAAACAATTATTGTATCCGGTTGACGTAGGCGCGCGCTACCGTGTGCGGCTCCCTGACGGCGCAGAGTGTACATATTACTATAACTCGATGCATAGCCGACCATGCATGCCAGGGGTGCCGCGTGAATAAAATAGCAGAGCTAGCGGGCAGCCACACAATGGAGTAAGATGAAACAGATATGAGCCACCATTCGCGAATAGAGTGCATAGCTATACTGAGATCAGTGCAAAGCCGCAAGAGCTTTTTATGAGGAGCGAACTATGAGCACTACCATCATAACCGGGCAGAAACTTGATCGCTTTACTCCCGCGACACAGGAAGCGTTACGCATTGCGCAGCGTGAAGCGGCGCGCATGGAGGCCACCAGCATAGACCCGGAGCACCTGCTGCTGGGTATTATCTTGCAGGGTGATGAACGGGTAATGAATCTGCTGGGCGCGCTGGGCATAGATGTGCAGACGGCGCGCAGGCGTGCCGGTGAAATTGCTCAGCCTCAAGATAATCAGACGATGCAGGAGATCGATCTGCCGTTATCGCGCGAGGCACAGGAGTGCGTGGCATGGGCACTGGCCTTTGTCGCGCATATGTATTTCTCCGCCATCTTTCCCGATCATCTCTTAATTGGCGTTCTACGTCACCAGCGCACGCAGCCTCTGCTTTCCTTCCTGCTGCCTTCTACGGAGGAACTGCAAACGCGTATTTCCGAGGCGCTGGGGGCTGATTATACTGCTTATATAGATCAGCTTGTGCAGAGCAAGATACGCGATCAGAGCGTGGTGAGCTATGGTCGCGGCGCCTCCTTGCGCGTGCTAAGGCGCTTCGAGCGTCCAACGGCAACCTTCATCGACGTGCTCGACCTGGACAGGGCGAAGCGCGAACTGCGCGATGTGGTCGAGTTTTTGAAGGCCACGCCGATGTTTCAGCTTTCGGGTGGCCGCTACCCGCATGGCGTGCTGCTGGCCGGATCTATAGGCAACGAGCGGCGCCTGCTGGTGCAGGCTACCGCCGGCGAGGCCGTGGTCCCGCTGATTACGCTCTCCATGCCGGCGCTGATGGAGATGCTGATCGACCTTCAGAGCGGCGCCATGCGTTTCGAGGATCTCGGGCTGCCGGTGCGTGAATATAATCTTCTGCGGCGCGGCAGCACACCGGAGAAGGGCCAGCGCTACATCCAGTATATTTTCCAGCAGGCGAAGGACGTAGCGCCCGCCATTCTCTACATCGAGGATATTGATGCCCTGGCAAAGCTGGGAAAGAATGAGGGCCGCGATCAGATTGTACGCCAGGTGCTCTCGGAGATGGATGCCGTCGAAAAGCAGTACAGAATGGTGGCGATTGCCAGCGCGGACCATCCCGAGACCCTTGACCCGGCGTTGCTGAAGGCGGGCCGCTTTGAGCACCAGATCTCCCTGGAGAGCCACGGCGCGCAGCCTGGAGCCAGGCGCCGCTTTTGTGCTGCTTGCCGGCGTGAAGTGCATCCTGACTGGCAATACTGCGTCTACTGCGGTGCCTCGCAGGCGAGAGTATGCCCGCAGTGCGGCGCTCCGCTTCCTGAGCTTGCGGGGGCGCGTTTCTGTGCGGCATGCGGCAGCGCGCTTCCGGAATCTTCTGCTGTATAGGCCCTGGAAGCGGACTAGCCTGTCATCCCTGCTGCTGAGTGCAATCACGTCATTCTGAGCACGGTAAGGGCGAGTCCGTCCTACCGGGGCGCCCGTCTATCATCCTGAGCGCAGCGAAGGATGACAGGTGACGGCGAAGGATGACAGACGGGCGCCCCGCCTTTTTGGTGCGTGTGGAGCTAACTTGCCCTCCTCATCGTGATAGAAGCAGTTATATAGCGGATACGTCGCTCTTTATGCAATTCATAGCTTCTTTTATGAACGCGGCTGTCCATCATAACCGCTATCGCGTGGAGGACAATAATGTCTCTTGTACGTACCATACAGCGCACCGTGATTGGTCGAGTGCTGTGCAGCCTGGCGGGTCTGCTGCTCCTGTTCAGCCCGCTGGCTGCCTGTAATACCAGTGCTCCGGTGCCATCATTTACTCAACTCGACCTGGGGATACCCTCAGCAGCTCTGAACTCCCCGGTTGTGAAGCCTTTACCGGGCAATACGGTCCTGCATGTGCGTATCACCTTTAAAATTGATCCGAACCTGCTGAAACAGGCGCAGAATCAGCCGATAGAGCCGGGCAAGCCTTCGCACCTGGAAAATCTGGCAAAGAAAATAGGTATCAGCGATGCGACCTATCAGAAGATCAAGCAATTTTTTAGCCTGCAAGGCATTTCCCTCAAGCTGAGCAAGCTGCGTACACATCTCGCGGTAGATGCCAGAGCGAGCACCTTTGCGAAGCTGTTGCAGACAAAATTTGTTGTACATAAATTCAATGGTCGCACGTTTTATGCGCCGGCGACGCCGCCAAAGGTGCCAACCTTCCTTGCCAATTCCATCGACGCGATTACCGGTCTCGACAACTATAGCGCCCCGCCCGTGCATGATCTCTCGATGCATTTCGCTGCATCCTCCACTCGCCAGCGTAGTGCTCAGGACTGTTATCCGCTCGATCAGACGCTGCTGCCAAAGGATGTGGCCGGAGCATACGGCTATGACCGGCTCTGGAATCGCGGCTGGCATGGGGAGAATATGACCGTGAACCTCGTCGAGATCGATGGCATTTACCGCGAAGATGTTCAGAACTACTTTGATTGCATCAACTTCCAGGGGCATCTCTCAGTGGTGAATATCGATGGCGCGCCAACCGAGGCGCTGGGGGAGTCCACGCTGGATGTGCAGATGATCGCCGGCCTGGCCCGTTCCATCAATATGGTCGTCTACCAGACTGACGGCAATAGCGACGGCGATATCTGGGCGCAGGTCAACGATGAGCTGCAACAGATCTTGAACGATAACGTCAACAATGGAAGCTCCGGCAGCGTCGTCAGCATCAGCCTCGGCGCCGCTGAGAATGAGATGACATCGCAGGACGCGAGGGCGATTGACAGCAGCTTACAGCAATTGACGCGTGTAGAGCATATGACGGTCTTCGTTGCCAGCGGCGACTGCGGCGCGTTTACCGATGGTGTATTCGGAGATCGCTCCGTCAGTTTCCCGGCCAGCGATCCCTGGGCAACGGCGGTAGGGGGTACGATTCTCTCGGTCAATGGCAATCATAGCCGCGCTGATGAGGTGGTCTGGGCTGATAACAGTCCGAGCGGAAGATGTAGGAACGACTGGGGCAGCGGCGGAGGGAATAGCAGGATCTTCAGGCGTCCTGGCTGGCAAAACGCTCTCGGTGTGAATAATCGCTATTCGGATGGTGCACGTCAGATCCCCGATGTTGCGGCGGCGGCATATGGCCTCGCCGTCTACTTTCAGGGGCAATGGGGCGATGTTGGCGGCACCAGTGCAGCCGCGCCGATCTGGGCCGCCGGCACCGCGCTGGTAAATGAGGGACTGCTGCGGCAGATGCGGAAATTTGGCTATGGGCCGCAGCTCTTCTACCTTGCTGCCAACAGGAGTGGTGGCCTGCATCCCTACTACGATGTGACGCGCGGCAATAATCTCTACTATCCCGCGACGCCCGGCTGGGATTTCGCTACCGGTATCGGCACGCCCAACCTTGCGGATTTCTACCAGGCGGTCACTCAGGCTCTCGGGTAAAATAATCATATACAAGATGTAGAGAAATCATATACAGGATGTAGAGACGGGGGATGGAAAGACGGGTGGATGGAAAGACGGGGGCAAGCCCCGTCTCTACATCCTGTATATGTACAATGCTAATTGATACGCGGCGGTCCCTGCTGGATGCGCTTACGCAATGCATCGATGGGAGGAAATGACCAGCGGCTCTCGTTCCACCAGGTCGCACCCGCCTCGGCATAGGGACGCACAATCTCCCGGGCGCGCTCAGGATCGTCGCCCGGCGTCTCTCCCTCCTGGATGATATCGAAGGGCGTGGTCAGAGTGCGATGCTCATCGATATAGGCTTTCATCGCGCGGATATCCTCCGGCATGATCGGCGCGGGCGTATTCCCATCGCTGATCTTGTTGGGAAGAAGACCGTCGTAGCGCAGGACGCGCCGCATCGATTTCTGGCTCGGCCAGGCGCCCACCACCCAGATTGGGATGCGCGGAGACTGTACGGGAGGAGGCAGGAAGGTCATCTCTTCCATGTGGTAGTGCTTGCCGTGAAAGCTGAAAGGCTGCCCGCTCCACAGTCCGGTCAGAATCTCAAGGCTCTCATCCAATAGCTCGGCGCGCTGCTTGCGGTCCGTGACCTCGCCTACCTTCCCGAAGCCGCCATCTTCGAGCGCGCCCAGTCCGACGGGGAGGATCAGCCGCCCGTGTGAGAGGTGGTCCAGCGTCACAGTTTCGCGAGCCAGCTTCCACGGGCGGCGCCGCGAAGGTGGCGTGAGGATCAGGCCAAGTCGCACGCGCGTGGTGCGCATTGCCATCGCCGCCAGCACGATCCACGGATCGTACATCGGCCCGGCTTCCTCGATGTAGATACCATCCCAGTAAAAGACGCCATCCCACCCGGCCTCTTCTGCCTCATGCGCCAGCTCGGCAAGGGTGTGGATATCACCGTGTGGAAGAATGAAGCCATATTGCATATCTCTCTCCTGTGAAAAAAACTGTTAGCTTTCCAACAGAGAAAGCATATCTCATTCTTCCTGACAACTTCTGTCATATTTTACGATAATCTGAGCCGCGCTCCAACACTCTGCGTGCT
>DATGLE010000214.1:0-29415 GCA_035294325.1 Ktedonobacteraceae bacterium
TTATGATTTGCGGCGGCGCGCGCCGAAGCCGCCGATGAAGCCGCCAAGAGCCAGCAGGAATGGTATCGTTGCCGCGATAATGAGCCATGACACCATAAATAATACCGGGATCAGCATGGCGGGGTGTGCATTGATCTCCGCAATGATTTTCGTATAGCCAATTTTATATGCGGCGCCCAGGATGCTGCCTGATAGGATGCAGATGACAAGCGTCAGCACGACGCGCATAAAGCCGTATCGATATGCTCCGCGCGCCGCGTTGACACAGAGAAGCGCCAGGCCGAAGCTTGCCAGCGCCAGACCTGGCAGGGGTAGCAGGTTGGGCTGAACGATGAGCAGGGTAAGGCCGCTCACGCCCACGATGAACCCCGCGATTTGGAGCACCATCCCGATGAAGAAAGAGAGCGGCCCTCCCCGTTTCCGGTTGGCGGCAGTAAGCGTATCTGGTGGCTGGCCTGAACTGCTCTGCGTCTCCGCGATACGCGCCATGATCGTCGTTTTGATCGTATAGGTTTCGGGATTGCTCGCGTCAAGCTCAAGGGAGCGCTCTATGGAAGAGAGCGCATCCTGATATTGACCCATGTTGGAGAGGAGGACCGCGCGCATGCTCCAGGCGATAGCATTGTTGGCATCACCGCGCAGTAGTTGTTCGACTGTGGCGAGTGCCTCTGGAAAGCGTCCCATCGTGCCGAGGACCTGCCCCTTGAGCGTCAGGGCGGCGCTATCCTCGGGGGCTATCTGGAGTATCTGCCCTATCATGCCGAGCGCGGCAGGATAATTTTGCGCCTGTAGCAGCGACTGCACCTGTTCACGCAGGGCTGCGAGCTGTTGCTGGGGGCGTTGCTCTATTGCTGAACCGGCAATCTGCGCGGTTCCGGTAGTCGGCTGAGGCCGGGGCGGAGGCTGGGCAGTGGCTACAGCGGACTGAGCGAAGGCTGTAGCCGGGGAGGCGCTTGTGCCCGTATGGACGGCGGCGGCGCTGGCCGGGGTTGTAGGAAATGTTGGCGAGGACTGCACAGGAGACGCGACTGCTGGCTCCGCCGGGGTCGCAGGCGTTCCTACCAGCACAAGCGGAACCTGCTCCTGTCCGAAGATCTGGGGGCGCTGCTGTTCGCCCAGTACACCGTAGAGGTAAGAATAGAGCTGGCGCAGCGTAATATTGCCTGTTGCGGGATCGGCGGCGGGGCCGCACATTCCTACAATCATGCGATGGGCAAGCAGGCCGAGTCTCTGTTCGCCCATTTCCTGCGCCGCCTCGTTGCCACGACAGGAACAGAGAAAGAGGCGATTCGGCTGCTGTTGGAGCAGGCCCAGCAGGGTAGGGCCTAGCAGGGGTCTGACATCGTAGGGGGAAGTGCGCCGCATACGCCAGGCCAGGCCCGTCTGAAAACAATCTAAGATGCAGAGGATATGCGTGGCGCGGCTGCGGGACGTGATATGGCGTACAAAGGAAAGGAGATGCAGCGCGGTTGAGGGATCCTGAATGCGTGTGTTAGAGAACGCAAGATACCCTTCACCGTTTCTTTCATCGACGAAGGCGTGGCCCGCGAAGTAGATGAACGCAAGGTCGCCGGCTTCGCTCATGTTCAGGCACACCTGAGTGATCAGAGATTCGATGAGTTCGCGGGTGGCATGCTGGCCCTGCACAAGCTGGACATCGGCGGGCAACCACTTGCCGCCTCTATCGTTGACAAGCCATTGCGCCAGCGCTCGCGCATCATTTTCGGCGAATTGTAGCGGTTGAAATGAAGCATCTTGATACTGATTGACACCTACGATGAGTCCCAGGCGCCTGCTCATCCAATCTCCTCCAGGTCATAGCTTGCTATCCCATTCAATCATTGTACGATACCCTGTTGTGGCTGCGGTAATAAATAAGGGCAGGGAGGTACTTTTGGAGGACTACGATGAGCGCTGTATGTGCTATAGTTACTGCTGGAAGAATGGAATTTGAGCAGGAGCGTGACAGGATGCCCCGAATTATCGGACTGACCGGCAATATCGCCTGTGGCAAGACCTCCGTTGGTCAAATGCTGCTTGAGCTTGGCGCCGAACGGTATATCGACGCGGATGCCGTGGTACACCGGCTCTATGAGAGCGGGCAGCCCGTTGCCGTGCAGGTAGCGCAGAGCTTTGGGCGAGCGGTAATGGCGCCCGATGGCAGCGTTAATCGAAAAGCGCTGGGCGAGATCGTCTTTCAGAATGCCGGGGCTATGCGCCGGCTGGAGCGTATCGTACACCCGGCGGTGGGGCAGGCTTTGAAGAACGAACTGGCGAGCGTCAGCGCTGGAGGCATTGCCATTATCGATGCCGTCAAACTGCTGGAGGGAGGATCGGGGGCGCTGTGTCAGAGCAAGTGGCTGGTGATTTGCCCTGAGGAGCAGCAGCTTGCGCGGCTGATGGCAAGAAACCATCTCTCCATCGAGGAGGCCCGGGCGCGTCTTGCTGCCCAGCCACCCATCGCCGATAAACTGCGTCTCGTCGATGAAGTTATCGACAACGGCGGCTCCCTGGAGGAAACGCGCCGTCAGGTTGTGGAAGCATTTGGACGCTTCACGGAGAGATTCCCTGCATAGCCCTCGTCTCTCGGGCCGGGCGCTCGCGTGGCTGCGCAACGTAAGGAATCTTGTTGGATGTGAGGGGCAATGCGCTGCGTGCATTGCCCCTCACATCCAACAAGATAAGGCGAGCGCCGCAGGCGCGAGCGCGCGCTGGTGTTTGTAGAGCAGACACGCTCTAGAAAAATACTATTGACAGAGAGGGGAGCGGCACATATAATCTCTTCAATCGCCTTGTAGTTCTTGCGTATGTGTGCAGGGAAAGCACAGGAATCTCTGCGCCTTTTTACTTGACATTTTGTAGTATGAAAGGTATGGCAGGGCCGGGAAGAGCTATATTTTTCAGCGGTTCGCCGCACTTGCATAACAAGCCGGGAAATTTTCTCGCCGTTAACGTATTACTGTCTTAGAAGGCAGAGAGGGAATGTTCTTGCACGGATGCAATACGCACCCTTTTCCGCCGATAGAATTTCTTAAAGTTATATTTCAGTATTTCTGAAGGAGGCTAGCTGCGTCATGCAGAAAACTCGGTCACGCATTTTTGCCTTGATAATAGGCATACCTTTACTGGTGGCCCTGGCCGCCTGTGGCGCTGGCACGACAACCACCGGGACGAGTGGTGGCAGTGGTTCTGCCCCTAAAGGCTCAACCACCATCAAGATTGCCACCGACTTTCCGACATCTGGCAAGGACGAGAGCAGTGGCAAGCCGGCAGAGAATGGGGCACACCTGGCCGTTGACGATGCTAACAAAAATCACACCATTCCTGGCTATACCCTGGTATTTGTCCCCAAGGATGATGTTGGACCTTCTGGCATTCATGACCCGGCTGTGGGTGCGCAGAATGTACGCGCCCTGATTGGCGATGCGCTGGTGGCCGGTATTGTCGGCCCTTTCAACAGTAATGTAGCCAGGGCCGAGATGCCAATTACCAATCAGGCGCCCATCGCCCAGATCAGCCCGGCGAACACGAACCCCTGTCTGACCAAGGAAGGAGCCGATGTAGGCTGCTCGGGTCCTAATGACCTGGTGCCGACCTTGCGACCAACCGGCAAGGTTAACTACTTCCGCATTGCCACCACAGATGACCATCAGGGACCGGCCAATGCAGACTACCTCTATAAGACGCTGGGCTTGAAGAAGGTCTACGTTATCGATGATGCAGAGACCTATGGCATCGGTATCGCGGATGCTTTCCAGAAGGAGTGGCAGAACCTGGGCGGCACGGTGCTGGGACGCAGTAGCGAGCCTGGTACGACCACCTCGTATGTCTCGCTGCTGACGGCGATTGCTGCCAAGCATCCCGATGTGATTTACTTTGGCGGCCTGGACTCCACCGGCGGTATCTTGATTCGCCAGCAGATGGAGCAGGTACCGGCTCTGAAGAACCTGCCGTTTGCCGGTGGTGATGGTCTTGTCACCAGCACGTTTTCCAAAACCATCGGGCTGAATACCGGCGGGCCGATCTATGCGACAGTGGCTACCATCGATGAGGCGCAGGTTGCTACGGCTCAGGACTTCATCAACGAGTACAACTCGGTCTACGGCGCGGCCAACCTGGGAGCCTATAGCGCAGCCGCCTATGACTGTACCAATATCCTGATCCAGGCCATCAAGACAGCGCTGGCAAAGGGAGCAACGACGCCCAAGGACTCCAGTGATGCGGCAGGGGCCAAGGCGTTCCGGACGGCGATCATCGCAGCCATCCAGGGCATCGACTTTAATGGCGTACTGGGCCATCAATCCTTCGATCAGAATGGCGACACCACCAACCGGATTATCACGATCTATAAGGTGGGTGCGAATCCCCCTGGTAAGCCCGTGGGCACTCCTGGCTGGAATCCTGTCGCACAGGTCAAGTTCTAAACATGACCACAGAAGGTATACTATCCTGGCGCGGGTATGAACTGAATGGCCGCGCTGGCTAGGAGGGGTGGGGGTAGTCAATACGTGGCGCGTGAGACTACCCCTGCTTGCTCTCTACCCTTGTGGTGTTGTATGTATCTTGATAATTTGGAAAGGAGGGAAAGGGCTATCTTATGACGCTATTCTTGCAAATACTGATCGTCGGGATCACCACAGGAGCAATTTACGCCCTGATCGCGCTGGGATATACAATGGTCTATGGGATCATCGAGCTGATCAATTTCGCTCACGGTGATATCTTCATGATAGGTATGTTCGTCTCGATCAGTATTTTTGGATTGTTTGGCATTACCTCCTCGGCATCTCCACCCAGGGGATTCGCGCTGGTCGGTATACTGGTTGTTACATGCCTGGCTTCCATGCTTATTTGTGCTGTGCTTGGAGTGGTGATGGAGCGCGTTGCATACCGCCCTCTGCGCAATGCACCACGTCTTGCTCCTCTGATTTCGGCTATCGGGGTATCGTTAATACTCGAAAATATAGGGGCGCTCTGGAAGGGTGTCAGCTTCGTCACCTTCCCACAGATTTTTCCCCAGATTACCTATAATCTGGGGCCAGTGACGATTAGCAGTGTCAATATCCTCGTGCTTGTCGTCTCGCTTGTGCTGATGGTTGTCCTGATGTGGCTGGTGAACAATACACGCACAGGGCGAGCAATGCGCGCTGTCGCGCAGGACCGCGAGGCGGCTGCATTGATGGGCGTAAATGTAGATCGCACCATTGGCATAACCTTCTTCATCGGCGCTGCCCTGGCGGGAGCGGCGGGGTTCATTTACGGTTTGCAATACGGCAGTAGCGTCTTCTATATTGGTTTCCAGCTTGGTCTGGTGGCCTTTACGGCGGCGGTGCTCGGTGGTATTGGCAACCTTGCTGGCGCTATGCTCGGAGGTGTGCTCATCGGCGTAATTGAGGCTCTGGCCTCTCTTATACCTGATTCAAATACAGGATCTTTCGGTTTGCCGCATGGTGGCGCGGCCTGGCATGAGGCCGTCATCTTCGCTATTCTGGTTTTAATCCTGGTGTTCCGGCCCTCCGGCCTGCTTGGTCAGCAGACACCTGAAAAGGTGTAAAGGATGCAAACATGTCAGATTTATCCCATTGGAAGCGAGGTGAACCATTGTGTCTACATCAGTAAGTTCAGGCATGTTGCTTCCAACACCTGATACACGCAGGCTGCTGATCAAGTGGGTTGTGGCCCTGATAGTACCGGTAGTCGTATTTACTCTCTGGAGCGGCGAGTCTATCATCAATGCCGTCATTTCACCTGCCACTGCTGCCGGTAACGTTCCCACTGATCCAGTATCGCTGATTGAGGCCGCTATTTTTACTGTTGTCTTCTACATTGCTGTGCTTTTGCTCGCTGGCTATCTGGTAGCGGCCGATACTGGCCGGCGCAGTATAATCGAGACGTGGGCAGATGTACTCATCTTTGCCGTGGTCCCGCTCATTCTCATAATCCTCTTCGGTCTCATCATTGGCCTCGCCCTGTGCGCCATTGTCTGGCCGCTCTACATCCTGATAAAAAACCAGATACGTAAAGCGCGTCACTACACGCCTCCGGCACCATTAGAGAGTCTAACGGTGATCGATGCCGAGCAACGCGCGATTCTGGCGGGTAGAGCCACGGCAGGTAGTTTCTGGTTCGCACTGGCCTTTGCTGTGATTTCCCTGGTCGTGGATCTCGTCTACTTTTTCAGCGGCTCGCTGCCGGTCATCCTGCTGATCTGGGCTATTGTTCGGACAATTATTCTCCCTGTTGCCGGCTATTTTCTTGGGCGACTGGCGGGCCAGATCGCCTTACGGCGCACAATTCCTGAGAAGGGAAACGGCAATGGAGGGAATGGGGCGCACAGGGGTAAGAGGGTCGCGAGTGTACAGCAACAACTGGAAGCGCTGTCCACCACGCGTGTCCGGGAAGAGGCGAAGGACCTGGTGCCGAACGATCTCCCTTTGAGAAGTTCAGGTGCACAGCGTTTCTACCTGATCCTGCTGGTAGCCTTTGTGCTCTTCTACCCCGTGCTTGATCCGTTCTTGTTTGGCTCCGGCACCGATGGTCGCCTGGCCGGCTATGGGGATGCGGGCTACTATGTCATTCTGGCGCTTGGCCTGAACATCGTAGTTGGTTTTGCTGGTCTGCTTGACCTGGGATATGTGGCCTTCTTTGCCATTGGTTCCTATGCCTGGGGCATGATCGGCTCAACCCAGTTCGGTTACATTACCGGCATCCATGTGAATCCTCAAATCTGGCCCTGGTTCTTCTGGCCGATGATCCTGGGCGCGGCCCTCATCGCGGCCCTCTGGGGCGTCCTGCTTGGCGCGCCAACGCTGCGCTTGCGTGGTGACTACCTGGCGATAGTGACGCTCGGTTTCGGTGAGATTGTACCCATTGTCTTTTTAGAGATGGATAAATATACCAACGGCACCAATGGCATTGTAGGTGTCTATTCCCCAGCATTGCCCGGCGTCGATTGGTCCTCTTCAACCCCGTATTACTACCTGATCCTGGCGCTGATCGTCCTGGTTATCTTCGCCAATGTCCGCCTGCGTGACTCGCGGTTGGGCCGCGCCTGGATCGCTATTCGTGAGGACGAGATCGCAGCCGAGTCTTCGGGGGTCAACCTGGTTCGGACGAAACTGTTCGCGTTTGCGGCCGGTGCCTTCTTCTCAGGCATCGCCGGGGCTTATCACGCCGCCAAACTCGGTAGTGTGTCGCCGGATAATTTCAGTTTTGGGGATTCAGTGATCTACCTGGCTATGGTAGTCATTGGCGGTATAGGCAGCATCCCTGGCGTCATCGTCGGTGCGCTCGCCGTCTATGCCATCAACGTGTTAATTCTTGCGCAACTCGATAGCCTTGCTGCCAATCCGAACAATTTCCTCTATCCGGTTCACAACGCCATTGCCGCGGTTTTCCCCGGTTTCACCTTCGGCAATATCCGTAATCTGATCTTTGGTGTCATTCTGGTTATTATTATGATCTACCGGCCAGAAGGGCTGATCCCCAGCGCTCGCCGTAAGCGTGAATTACGACATGCTGAGGGGGATGAGGCGGTGGAGATTGGATCTCTGGATGTACCACCCGGGGCGCCGGGGTTCGAGGATGAGGTGCGCGTTGAGTAAGAGCACAGTAGGAGAGATGCCATGAGCGTTAAGCCTGCCGATAGCGGTGAGATTTCCGGCGCCGCTCGCGGCGCTTTATTAGAACTGGTTAAAGTTACCAAGCAGTTCGGGGGCCTGATGGCGGTGCAGGATGTTGACTTGCAGGTCCGGCCCAGAGAGATCTTCAGTATCATCGGTCCCAATGGCGCGGGCAAGACGACGGTTTTCAACCTCATCACGGGAATATATCGTCCGACCTCCGGCGATATTCGCTTTGACGGAAAATCTATCGTGGGCCTGAGCGCAGATCGCATCGTCTCCAGTGGCATCTCGCGCACCTTCCAGAATATTCGCCTCTTTAACAATATGACCGTGCTCGAAAATGTACTCGTCGGTCAGCACACGCAGCTCAAGGCCGGCGTATTCGGGACGCTGTTTCGCTCGCGTGGCTTCAAGCGCGAGGAAGAGGCGGCGCGCGAACGCGCCATTGAGCTGCTGAGCTTCTTTGGCCGTGCCCTGGTGGAAAGGCAGGAAGAGTATGTGATTAATCTCTCCTATGCCGATAAGAGGCGTGTTGAGATCGCGCGCGCCCTGGCGGCCAGGCCAAAACTGCTGCTGCTGGATGAGCCGACTGCCGGCATGAACGAAGCGGAGACCGCCGAGGCGGTACGCTATGTACGGCGATTGCGCGATGAACTGGGCCTGACGATCCTGCTGATTGAACATAAGCTGATGGTGACGATGGGCATCTCGGACCGTATTGCTGTGCTCGACTATGGGCGCAAAATTGCCGAGGGCCTCCCCGAAGAGGTGCGCCGCGACGAGCGCGTGATCGCCGCCTACCTGGGTAAACCAACGCGGAATGAGCAAGCCACAATGGATGAGAAAGCCGCTGTGGACGAGTCAGCTACAGAATGATGAGGGTTGCATGAGCACGGAAGTATCCTCCGGCTATCAAGGAAATACGAAAGAGTTCACACGGTCAGCGATGCTGCGCCTGATCGATGTAGATACGTTTTATGGCCCCAGCCAGGTGCTCCATCACGTATCGCTTGAAGTAAACAGGGGAGAGATCGTCTCCCTGCTCGGCGCGAATGCGGCGGGCAAGACGACGACGATGAAGACGATCTTTGGTCTGGTGCGACCTCGGCATGGCTCTATTCTGTTCGAGGACCGGCATATTGAGCGTATGCTGCCAGGTGACATTGTGCGCCTGGGGATAGCGCTGGTGCCCGAGGCTCGCCGCATCTTTCCACGCATGAGCGTGCTGGAGAACCTGGAGATGGGCGCCTATATCCGTAATAACCGTGTGGAGATCAGGCAGGATCTCGATCATGTCTGCCAGATTTTCCCGCGCCTGAAAGAGCGCCTGAAACAGATCGCCGGAACAATGTCTGGCGGGGAACAGCAAATGCTGGCGATGGCTCGTGCCCTGATGTCGCGTCCGCGCATGATCTGTATGGATGAGCCATCGATGGGACTCTCGCCGATCCTGGTCGAAACCGTCTTTAATACTATCCGCCGCATTCGCGATGAAGGGGTGACGATCCTGCTGGTAGAGCAGAACGCGTCGATGGCCCTGCAACTGGCGGATCGTGGCTATGTGCTACAGACGGGTAAGATTGTATTGAGCGATACCGCCGCTAATCTGCTGACCAACGATCTTGTGCGTCAGGCATATCTGGGCGGAGCCTAGCCGCGTTCTTCTTCTGCTACAGGCTCAAACTCGATAGGAATTTCCTGTAGCCCGGCATGCTCGTAGTGATGGTAGGCAATCATAGAAGGATCTGTCATCCGCTCCTGGCGAGTTTGCGCGCATAAATCATCGAAGGGACCGCTCACGATAAGCCATACCCAGGGAATATGCTGCTCTTGATTCACGCGCTGCATATTCTGCCGATCCGTCTGGCTGGCTCGCGGGAAGCCTGTTGGATGGCTGTGATAGACGCCCACCGTCTGCCCTGGATAGCTGAGTTCGATGCTTAATAGTTCCTCCGGGGCAAATTCAAAGTAAGCCGGCGATGCGAAGATGTTGCGTAGAGGATGTGCCTGCTCAATGTGCCAGTTGCCCTGCTCGTCGATGGTGCCTAACAGAACGCCGCATGCCTCAATATGCCGGCGCTGGCATATATCCAGGAGCAGTGTTCTGCGGGCCTGGGCGCTGAGTGTCAGCCGGGCCTTTGTAAGTTTTTTCATCACTCATCGAATGGCGACACGTCAGTCGCGGGCCTCCAGTTCTTCGTTGATCTGTTGTGATCTTACTATATCATACTGCCCCTGGAACTGTCTCTATGATATTTGCTCCTACCAGGGCTATGTAATGCTCCCCACCTCCCGCCCGAAAGGAAGAGTCTGGGCGGGGACACCCCGCGCCCCGCAAGGGGGCGGCCGCCCCCTTGACCCCCACTTCTGGCGAGCATTACATAGCCCTGTGCTCCTACCAGGGCCATTAACACAGATGAGAGTCATCCATGACTTTTGACTCGTCCTGTGGTCCCGCTCATCCTGGTCAGATTGAGGTAAACGGGCACGGGATTTCTTATAGTCATAGACTATTGTTGAATTGTTGAAGCCACGCCGGCTACAAATCATGATGCTCTTTTCGCTCGTGATGCTCCTTGACCATTTCAATCACGATTGCCAGCGACAGTATGAAAGGGGCATCAACTCCGGGGGCAACGTCGACGGCGTAGCTATCGCGGAAGATCGACAGCTGCCGGCTGATCCGGGCCATCAGATTGCCGTAGCCGTCGCTGACTGTGAAGTGCCAGCGCCAGATGTCCCCGTTGATGTGGAACACCATGCCGTTGCTGCCCTCGATTTTGAAGCGCTCGCCGAGCAGGGCGATCTGTTCGTGGACGCTGGCCCAATGCTGACCGTTGCGATAAATTTCGTAGTGCGGCAGGAGCGAGAGCACGCGCTGCTTGATATGCGCCACTTCCTGCCCGCTGTAGCGGTCAAACATCACCAGGTCATCGCCGATGTGGAAAAACTTTCCGCGCACCTCAAAAACTGCCTGGCCTGCGTCATCGCGAATAACGAATGCTTCAGTAAGGCTCCATGCCCTCTCTCGCATGTGAAATCTCATTGTTAGCCCCTCTTTCCTTATCTGGAGCGGATTGCACGAACCGCCCTCTGTTTTTATTACGGATGAGAAAGGCTAAAGTCAGACAGGGATGAAAGTTTAGTGGTGCGCCGGAGTGAGAAATTGTTGCGAGTTGTAGCTGCGAAGATCGCCGATGCGTGCGACGCTGATATCGGGCGTGAAGCCATCCGGCAGTGGTTCGGCGGCGTAGTGTCCCTGCTGCACAAATACCGTCGTCACGAGGTCGCCCAGCTTAGAGCGAGTATCGGCGAGGATTTGTGGCTTGTCATCGATGATGACGTAGTGATCGCCGGGATAGCGCTGCATAATTTCATCCAGGTGCTCCTGCTTGTGGGTATAGAGGAGCACACGTCCGTCCACAGCTTCAGCAATATAGCTATTGACGATCTTCTCCGCCTGGAAGACTTTATCTCCATCCGACACGACGACTGTCGTGCCGAGCGTACTCAGGTAACGGAGCGTTTCCAGGGCATGGGGATAGAGCGCCTGGTCGAATGGGTAGTTCTCAAAGAGAGAAGATACGTGCTCGTAGGTCTGCTCATCCATTACACTGAACGGTATCTGCTCACGCAGGCGCGCCAGGGAGAGCGGTATATCGATCACGCCCCGCTCGTGGCGTGCCTGCTCATAGATATCCCAGAAGCGCCGCGTCAGGTCCGGCCCCAACTCCACCTTGAGAGCCTTATCCCAGACCTCCTTCACATGATCGTTGTTAAGCAGTGTGTTATCGACATCCATCCAGAAAACGAGCGTTGACATACTCTATTAACCTCTTTTCAAAATGTAGAGAATGGCCGGGATCGGATTTGCGAGTTGCGGGAGCGCAAAGATTTCCTATAGTCATTGGACTCTACTAACTCACGCCCTACTATTAAAACGCTGCAAGGGACCAAAGGGATACGACCTGCCCGGCATCGAGAAGATCAGAGAAGTAACCGTCAATTTCATATTGACGGTTACTTCCAGGCATGCTATGCTTTTATACACATACGCCTGCTTAACGTCAGTGTTGGTTGTGGAGCAGGACTGCCCATTCTATGATCTCGTTTCAGAAAAGGGAGTTGTCAGCGATGCCCGAACAGACGCATTATCTCTACCTTTCTCGCAGATATTTTCTGCGCAGTCTTGCCGCGTTCACGTTGACTACGAGTATTGCAGCCTGTGCTCAGCCTGCTACTTCATCTTCATCCCCTGCTACTCCTACCCCTGCTTCTGGTTCTCAGCAGCCTGGGAAGCTTCTTCTCACCTATCGCGGCCATCAGAAACGTCCTACAACGGTCGCCTGGTCGCCGGATGGGAAGTATATCGCGTCTGGATCTTTAGACGAGACGGTACAGATCTGGGCTGCCAGCGCAAACGAGCATTTTCACCCCTTTATTTTTCACGGTCACAATGCCGCCATCAACAGTGTAGACTGGTCGCCAGATAGCCAGCGCGTCGTTTCGGGGGCCGTCGATAGCACGCTGCTGATCTGGGATGCTTTCACCGGGGAGCATGTTATTCGCTGTCATGGGCATACTGACGCTGTAACGAGTGTAGCCTGGTCGCCAGATGGGAGATATATCGCCTCTAGCTCGGCCGACGGCACGGTGCGTCTATGGGATGCCGCTACCGGCGCTCAACGGTTCGTCTATCGCGGTCATACCGATAGCGTCAACACGATCTCCTGGGCGCCAGATAGTCAGCGTCTCGTTTCTGGTTCTTCGGATAAGACGGTGCAGATTCTAGATGCTGCCACGGGAAGCCATATCTTCACCTACCGGGGTCACAGCGGCGTGGTAAGTTCGGTCTCCTGGGCGCCTGACGGGAAACGTATCGCTTCCGGCTCGTGGGATAAAACCGTGCAGGTATGGGAAGCTGCAACCGGCAAAGTTGCCTATATCTATGATGGGTACAACGTGAAGGCTGCCGCGGCAGACCAGACCAGGGGAGTTCTCCCGGACCTCATCTTTATTGTTGCCTGGTCGCATAACGGGAAGCGTATCGCAGCAGTCACCCAGGTCTATTGTGGAGATAACTGCGGGGTCGTCGTCACCTGGGATGCGGATACCCGGCGCAATTTCACCTTCTACCAGGACTTCCCGGTCTTCGCTCTCGCCTGGTCCCCCGACGATACGCGCTTTGTTACCGCGATAGACGTAACAAACCAGGGCACCGAGGTAAAAGGTCAATCCAATCCAGAAGCTGGCCCATACGTACAGATATCACAGGCATAGCTCCTTGTCCCCGCAAGGGGGCAACCGCCCCCCTTGACCCCCGCTTCCAGCGAGCATTAAATAGCCCTGTCCGGCAGGCTCGCGTGCTCGCGCCTGCGGCGCTCGTCTGATATATTGAGGGTGTAACATGTGAAGGAAAAAGTGTCGAGGGAGCTTCTAGCGAATGGATGCTATGTGCGTGGATTTCATCAATAGCGAGTTTCGCGATTTTCGCGGAAGATGGGTGAGGGACGATTTACAGCAACCCGGCTGGCTGGAGCGGTTTCTGAAGCGCTGGAAATTAGTGGTAGACAGCCCCGCCGATGAGGCTACGATAAAGGAACTTATCGTGCTGCGTGCGCTGCTGCGGCGCGCGATAGAGGAACTGGCTGCCGGGCAGGTTTCGGACAACAACCTGGCTGCTCTGAATACCATTATGCTCAAAGCGCCAGTGGCCCGTCAGTTGGCGAGAGAAGGCGAAGAGTACCGGTTGGAACTGGTACCACCCGGGAAGGATTGGAACTGGGTGCAGGCAGAAATCGCAGCGTCATTCGCCGCGTTGTTAACCAACTATGATCCACGCCGTCTCAAGATATGTCAGAATCCCCACTGTCTCGGGATCTTCTACGATGAGAGTAAGAGTCGCACACAGCGCTATTGCACTCCAGACAAATGTGGCAACCTGATGAAAGCGCGCCGTTTCCGCATACGCCACAAACACACATGAAACAGAACTGGAGAAGGGTGTATAATAGTTGCCAGAGCAATTGTAGGAAGATTCCCACGCTATGGATACAATTTCTAAAGAAGAGCGAAAACGCATTCTCTTATTGATGTCGCCGGCCACGTACCGCGCGGGCGCGTTCCTGAGTGCCGCGCGACGCCTGAACCTGGAGGCAGTGGTTGGCATTGACCTGCCGGAGACGCTGGCGGAGTACTGGCACGTCCCTCTGGGCATAGATTTCGCCGACAAAGAGGCCGCACTGCGCACGATCACCGAATTCGCCGGGGAGCATCCGCTCCATGCAATTCTTTCCGTTGACGACAGCGCGAGCGAACTGGCCGCGGAAGCCAGCGCCATCCTCGGACTACCCCACAACTCGCCGGATGCAGCCGAGGCCGCGCGCGACAAGCTCATCATGCGCAATCTGATGTCGGCAGGAGGCGCTCCCTGTCCTGTTTTCCGCAACTTTCCGCTCGACGGCGACCCGGCGGAGATCGCCGCGCAGGTTACATATCCCTGCGTGCTCAAGCCGCGCCGTCTCTCCGGGAGCCGGGGCGTGATACGGGCCAATAACCGCCAGGAATTCATAGCCGCATTTCAGCGCTTGAAACGCCTGCTGTTGAACGAGGGATACGACGAGCACGAGACCTCGTTTCTGGTCGAAGACTTCATCCCCGGCGTTGAAGTAGCGCTGGAAGGATTGCTCACGCATGGTCAGCTTAAAGTGCTCGCGCTTTTTGACAAGCCCGACCCGCTGGACGGCCCGTTTTTTGAGGAGACCATCTACGTCACTCCCTCGCGCCTCCCGGAAGAAACGCAGCAGGCGATCAGTCGATGCGTGGCGGTTGCCGCGGCCTCCCTCGGACTGCGCGAGGGACCGGTACACGCGGAACTGCGCGTAAACGAAGCAGGGCCGTGGATGCTGGAGATTGCCGGGCGCTCGATTGGCGGCCTCTGCTCGACGATCCTGGAGTTTGGGACAGGCATGTGCCTGGAAGAACTGATCCTGCGTCACGCGCTGGGCGAAGAGGTAGCCGGCATAGAGCGCGATAGCCACGCTGCCGGCGTAATGATGATCCCGATTCCCGGCGCGGGCATCCTCAAAGCGGTACATGGCGTGGAGGAGGCTGAAGCCACACCACTGATTACGGGAGTCGAAATCACGGCGAAGCTCAATCATCAACTGACGCCGCTGCCAGAGGGAGCGAGCTACCTGGGTTTCATCTTCGCACACGGAGATACGCCTGCGGCAGTCGAGAAGGCAATTCGCAAGGCGCACAGCCATCTTCGTTTCGAGATCAGGCGCGAGATACCCGTGCTGAGCAGGGTGGTTTGAAGATGATTGCCCAGGAGAGACGCCAGCGCATTTTTGAACAGATCGAGTCGAGCGGCGTGGCCTCGGTACGCGAACTGGCCGAGCGCTTCGCCGTATCGGGCATCACCATCATACGCGATCTGCAAGAACTGGAACAGCAGGGCCTGATCCGCCGCGTGCATGGCGGAGCTATCAGTGTGCGCGGCGCCAGCTACGAGCCGCCGTTCATCGCTCGCGAGTCACATCAGGTCGAAGAGAAACGGCGCATCGCCGCGAAGGCCGTCGAGCTAATTAACGACGGCGACAGCCTCATCCTGGATGTGGGCACAACCACGCTGGAGATCGCTCAGGCGCTCAAGGGCAAGCACAACCTGACCGTGCTGGTGACGAACCTGCGCGCCGCTGTGGAGCTTGCCAGCCAGCCCTCGCTCCAGGTCATCGTCATCGGCGGCAAGCTGCGCGCGGGCGAACTCTCGATGGTGGGACATCTCGCGGAGCAGACGCTGCGCAGCTTTCAGGTCGACAAAGCGTTTATTGGCGTGGGCGGGATTACTCTCGAACACGGCCTCACCGAGTTCAACTTTGAGGAGGCCGGTACCAAACGCGTGATGATCGAACGCGCGCGCCAGCGTATTATCGTCGCCGATCATACCAAGTTCGGCAAGGTCATGCTCACAACTGTAGCCCCGCTGGACTGCGCCGACATCATCATTACCGGGCGCGAGGTTGACAGTGAGATAGTCACGCGCCTGAGCGACATAGGCGTCAACGTTATCCTCGCCTGAGTGAGCGGGCAGAACAAATGAGCAGCGGGGATACCTCCCCACCGGGGGAGGTATCCTGTCTGTGGGATGCCCCCATTCCCACCTGTTTCTAAATTCTGAGGTATAAAAACACCCCTCTAGAGCGGCGCTGCCCACCTCCTTGCCCGCTCTACCGCACGCTGCCACATCTGGTAGCGCTGCTCTATGCTGCTGTCGGCGCGCGGCTCGTATCTTGCCTGCTCGCGCCAGAGGCTCGCGAGTGTGGAAGTATCCTGCCACAGACCGACCGCCAGCCCGGCCATGAAGGCTGTCCCCAGCGCCGTCGTCTCACGCGTAGCCGCTACGCTCACCTCGACGCCGCAGATATCGGCCAGCGACTGCATCAAAAATCCATTGGCCGATGCGCCGCCATCGACTTTGATGTTCCTGATGGGGTGGCCGATATCTCCGGCCATCGCCTGGAGCACGTCGCGCGTATTGAAGGCGATGCCCTCCAGCGTCGCGCGCACAATATGGGCGCGGGTGGCTCCCCGCGTGAGGCCCACGATAGTGCCGCGCGCGTAGCTGTCCCAGTAGGGTGCGGCCAGCCCGGTCAGGGCGGGCACAAAGTAGACGCCATTGCTATCCGGTACCGAGGTTGCCAGCGCGAAGGTCTCCTCCGCGTTCTCTATGATGCCCAGCCCATCGCGCAGCCACTGCACGGCAGCCCCCGCCACATAGATGCCGCCATCCAGCGCGTAGGTGATATCCTGCCCGTATGACCAGGCAACCGTCGGCACCAACCCGTGGCGGGATGTCGGCAGATTGGGACCGGCATTGGAAAGGATAAAGGCCCCGGTCCCATAGGTCACTTTCACATCGCCCTGCGTATAACATGCCTGTCCGAAGAGCGCCGCCTGCTGATCCACCAGCGATGCGGCAATGGGCATGCTCTGTCCCATCAGTGCGGGCCGAATGTGGCCGAAGAAGGAGCCGGAAGGCTGGATCGCTGGCAGGATCGAACGCGGAATACGCAGCAGGTCCAGCACCTCCTGATCCCAGTCACGCAGCCGGGGGTTATAGAGCATTGTGCGCGAGGCCGTTGTATCGTCGGTGCGGTGCTCCCCTGTAAGATTCCACAACAGCCAGGCGTCGGTTGTGCCAGCCAGCAGATCACCACGCGCGGCCAGTTCACGCGCGCCCTCCACATGATCCAGCAGCCAGCGCAGCTTCGTCGCGGAGAAGTAGGGATCAAGCGGCAGTCCGGTGCGTTCAGAAATTAACGCGCCAGCACCGCTGCTCGCGAGCTGTGCGCAGATATCGTCGGTGCGCCGATCCTGCCAGGTGATGACATTGTAAAGAGGCTCGCCCGTGCTCCTGCGCCAGATCAGCACTGACTCACCCTGGTTAGCCAGCGCGAAGGCCAGCGCCGGCGCACCGGCAGCCGCCAGCGCCGCGCGAGCATTCGTTACCACGCTCTCAAGCAGGATACGCGCATCCTGTTCAACCCACGCGGGATGCGGATAGGTCAGCGGAATCTCGCTGGCCGCTTCCGCCACACAGTGCGCCGCCGCATCGAAGATCAGCGCTTTGGTGCGCGTCGTCCCCTGATCTACGGCCAGTATGGTCGATTGCGGAGTCATTATTTCTTCTCCGGTAAGACTTATTGCCCTGTTTGCGCCTCAATGCTGTCAGAATCGGCCCTGTCATCCACAGCGGGAGTATACCTTCCGCGCAGCACAGCAGGGTGCGCTATCAGCAGCCAGGCCATGTACACGAGTCCAATGGCGAACATGACGGCGGAATAAATCCACGGGGCGGCAAATGAGTGATCGCGGAAGATAGAAAGTTCGAAGATCAGCCAGATGAGTGCGAGCACAACGACAGGCCATTCAAACTTTCCCAGCCCGAATCCCTGTGTCCGGGGCAGCTTGCGACGGGCGTATACGTAAAGGACCACAGTAGCCAGGTAGATGATCGCGGGCAGCAGGGTGGCCGCGCTGAACAGGTTGATCAAAGCGTTGCCCTGCGTTCCGAAAATAGCGAGCACGACCTCGATCAGTACCCAGAGCAGGATAGTCGCGGCCACAGGCGTGCTGGTACGGCGATTCACACGGCTGAAAACCTGGTGGCCGGGGAAACGCTGATCGCGCGACATTGCCCAGGTCAGACGCGTCGCCGTAATAAAAATGACCAGGCCGCAGGCAAAGATCGAGAACGTCACCAGGACCAGGAATATGTCGCCGACCACCGTGCCCAGCGTCTGCGTTACGATATCAGCAACCGGCGTAGCGGAGGACGACAGCGCCTTGAGATCGCCAGAAGCCAGGTTAAGGGCGAGCAGGAAAGCGAAGCCCACTACGCCGCTGAGCAAGACAGAGAACCACATCGCGAAGGGGACATTATGGTGCGCCTCCTGCGTCTCTTCGGCGAGGTTGGCCGCGGCCTCGAAGCCCACTATGGTGAATGCTCCGAGCAGGAAGGAGAGCATGAAGGGGCCGGCGGCGGCCAGGCTGCCAAAGGAGAAATAGCCCTGGGGCGAGACGACCCCCATGCTGAACAGGTGTCCCGGGTTCAGGATTCCGCGCACAGCGCCGACGATTACGAGCAGCAGCGTCAGGCCGACGATGCCCACGACCTCTGTGCCCACGGCAGCGTTGTTGATGCGCGTGGACCAGAGGGTGGAGAAGACGATGAGCAATGCCTGGATCAGAACGACGATGGCGGTGGCAAGCCAGGCGTTGAGCGGGGTTTCGGTGTAACCAAAGAGGCTTGGCAGTACCGTTGAGGCCACTGCATAGTCTACGGCCACGACATCAACGATCAGGAAGGTGAATGAAACCCAGCCGATGAGCCAGCCGACGATGGGATTAGCCAGCCGCGATGCCCACTGGTACGAGTAGCCGGCCAGGGGAAGACGCGCGGTGAGGGCGGCAAAGACCAGCGCGACGAACAACTGGCCGATGATAACCAGCGGCCACGTCCAGACGCCCAGCGGCCCGCCCCAGTTGAGCACAGAACCGTAAGTAGTGAATATTCCCGTAGTAATGCTGATGAACGAAAAGCCGACGGCAAAGGAGGCGAAGCGTTTGAGTTCGCGCCGGAACTCCTGCCGGTACCCATACTGCTGCAAGACCTGTTCGTCATAGGCGCTTTGTGTCTTGTCTGTGGCTGACATTGATCTGCTCCTTTCGGGAAATAAATAATGAACGTCCTGCCGGGATTAAGAGTGATTGAAAAGCCGGGTCACATTGTCCGCGAATTGCGCGGCAAGGCGCCGCGTGGTTGAACGGACAATAGCCTCACCCAGACTGCCCAGGCGGCCAAGCAGGGTGAGTTCTATGCTATACCGCACACTGGTACCCCCATCGACAGGGGCGAGATCGACGCCCAGAAGCGTGCGAAAAGCGCCGGCCATCGCCACCGGCTCGCCAACCAGTTCGGCGACGAGGTGACGCGGCGCCTCCACCTCCAGCAAGGTGCCGTGTGCCTGCGAACGAATGGTCATGAACTGCACTTTGACCGCCATCAGCGCCTCGTAGTGCGTCTCATCCACCTGCTCGATTCGCTCGCAGCCGGGCACAACCTGGCAGAGCCGCGCCGGGTCCATGAAGATCCGCCATATCTCCTCCTGCGGAGCGCTGACGGTTACTGCCCCTTGAAGCTTCATAGCGATCCTCCATTAAGCAAAGCGGCCACCCGCTGCCCCATTGCAATCGAGCTGGCATGGTCAAGAGAAGGAGCGACGACGGTGCCAACGGCAAAGATGCCGTCGATATTCGTCTGACAGCGAGCATTTACCTGAATGGCTCCATTGCCGGTGGTGACGATACCGCTGCCCCTGAGCCAGTGCGTGTTGGCGATCATGCCCGCCGCATAGATCAGCGTATCCGCTGCCAGATCAAATACCTGACCCTCGCGACGCAGCCTGACCCCCTCTACGCGCGGAAAGCCAAGCACCTCGACGAGCTCCGCCTGGCCCTCGCTATACCCACCCTCGCTTGTTGCCGGAGTGATCTGCGTAACTTCTACGCCGGCATCGGCGAGCCGCCGCGCCGTCGCCGTAGCATAGCGGCTGTCGCCATAGACGATGGCACGCGTTCCCGGCAAATAGCCGCGCGCCAGAAACTGATGAACAAGGATAGGTGTGAAGACGCCCCCGGGGCGCGTGCCCGGAATCTGAGCATGCTCGCGCGTCGCCTCCAGCCCTCCACAGGCAATGAGCACGTGCCGCGCGTATACCTGCTCGGTGCCCGCTCGCGTGCGCACGAGCAAGGTATGCGCCTCGCCAGGAGCAGACGCAGGCAAGAGGCCGACGACGGTTGCCGAAAAATAAGCCGCAATCTCCGGCGGCACACGCCATGAGTGGAGCATCTCCCAGGCATCTTCAAAGCCGGGCGCGGGCAACGCGGAGCGCAGAAAGCCGCCGGGCACCTCCTGGTAGTCGAATACGACGACTCGCTTACCGTGTGCCACTCCTGCCCTCAGAGCGCTGATAGCGCTCAATCCCGCCCCGACGATAGCCAGATCAAAGCGATGATCCATCAGTGCTCCTCCTGACTTGTCGCGGGGCTGCCAGCGCTCGCCAGGTAGGTGGTGTAGCCGGCAACCGGCGCCGAGTGGGCGGCATGTTTCTCCAGGGTGTCCGGATCGCGTCCAAGCTGCCGCTGAAACATGTCGATCAGGCGCGGCATGCAGAGATTGCCCTGGCAGTCGCCGAGCATCGCCCCCGTGCGCCGCTTCAGTCCGTCAAGCGTCGTTGGCGGCAGCGGGCTGCGCAGGGCGGCCAGTATCTCCGCGCGCGTAATCGAGCGGCACAGGCACACGACATCGCCCTCGTTGGCGGCGGCATCGGCCAGGTATTCCGGCAGCGTCTCCACAACGCGGCTGCGCCGCGATAAACCCAGTTCATCGCGCACCAGTTCTCCCACATAGCGCCCGATGGCCGGCGAGGCCGATATGCCGGTAGAACGAATACCAGCGACGTGCAGCAGGCGCGAACCTACCGTCGACGGGCGGATGATGTAGTCGCCGGTGCTGCTCACCGCACGCAGGCCAGCGAACTGCCGAACGCTGCTCGCCTGCGCCATCACCGGCACAAGCTTGCCTACGCCCTCGCGGATACGCCGCAATCCCTCCCCTGTCGTCGCCAGGTCGCTCTTGCTCTCTACCTCCTCGGCGGTTGGCCCGAGCAGCACGCCGCCGAAGACGATGGGCGTGACCAGGATGCCCTTCGACACGCGGCTCGGCACCGGCAGGATAATCTGCGAGACGCCGTGATCCTCTTCCACGATGATAAATTGACCTTTGCGCGGCGTCAGGCGAAAAGAGCTGTCGCCGGCGAGCCGGGCAACCTCGTCGGCCCACAGGCCGGCAGCGTTGACCACCATCGCAGCCGCGAAGTTCGTTCCGCCACTGGTCCGCACCAGCACGCGTTCAGACTCGACGGCAATGCCTGTGACGGCCTCGCCCAGTACAACTTCGGCGCCGTTGTGAACCGCGTTCTCCGCGTAGGCGCGCGTCGCCCAGAAGGGATCGATGATGCCCTCGCCCTCGACCAGCACGCCGCCATGAATACGCGGATTGACGTAGGGAGCGCTCTCCAGGATCTCAGCGCGGGTCAGCGGCTGGAGTTCAACGCCGTTGCGCCGGGATCTGGGCGCGATCTGCGTGTCGATGATGGTCTGCTCCTCCGCACTGGTTGCTATGAGGAGCGCGCCGGTTTGCAGATAGGGAATGCGTAAGTTCTCGATGATCGTGGGCCATAGTTCGCGCGCGCTCGCCAGCATGCGGGCTTCAAGCGAATCCGGGGGCGCATCGAAACCAGTATGCACGATAGCGCTGTTGGATTTGCTCGTTCCATCGCACAGGTCGGGGTTGCGCTCGACGAGTACAACGCTTACGTCATAGTGCGATAGCTCGTGCAGGATGGCAGTGCCCACGATGCCTCCGCCGATAACGAGCACGTCGATATGCCTGTTGTTCTTTGCCATTACAGTAACAGCCCTGTCCTTGTTTGTAGAAGAGGATGCACAGTCAGCAGCCTCCCGTCAGTGAAGATAGCTGATGATAAATTATGATAGAAGTATGCATAAAATCTGATAATTTGTCAACACTCCTCGCACCTGCGTCGCTCGCAAACGTTCAGGGAGTATGTGGAGTGCGGGCTGCGCCCGCACTCCACATACTCCCTGAACTTCAAGGCCCGCAGTGCGGGCCTAAGCCAAATATGGCTACCCGGTTGAACGATAGTAGACAGCAGAGCAGTTATATGCAATACTCGGCCTATATTTTTCGGCTGCGACTGGAGGTTCCCGCTATGTCCTCGTCATATTCTCCCTATGGAGGCGTTCCCTCACAACTTTGCCAGCGCTGCGGAGGTGCGCTGCCCCCCGGCGAAAGCTACTGCGGAAACTGCGGCTACTTCAACCCTCCGGCCCAGCTCTCGCCATTCGCCGAATCCTATGGATCGCCGTCATCCAATGCACAGTGGGGGGCAGGCGTGGCGCAGGCCGCACCCGCTCAGAGCCAGCTCGGCGCGGTTCAGTGGGGGCAGCCCGCGCAAAGCGAGGCTTTTGCCCAGCCTGCTTTCCCGCAGCATCCGGGCGGAAGTAGCTACGGGGCACCCGCGCAGCCAGTGGACTCGGGAAGCTATTACGGCAATCCTGCTCAGAATATGAACGCTGGCGGTTACTTCAATACGCCCCCTCCCGTGCAGCCCTCTTATGGTGCGCCTGCAACGCCTGGCAGCTTTCAGCCAGCAGCGATGAGTGCACCACCGCAGGCGCAACCTCAGCCGGACAGGACGAAGACCGCGTTGCTCGCGAGTATCGCCATCTTCCTCGTTGTGCTTATTGGCGGAGGCATCGGTGGGTATATATATATCAACAGCCACGAAGGCGCGGGCACGCCCGTCTCGAACGTAACGTCCTCACCCATGCCGAAAGGGCCGGCGCTTTTCGCGGACTCGTTCAGCAACAATAACGCCGGGTGGAATCTCCAGGGAGAGCCGGGGAAATTCTCCGTGACGCTCAGGGGCGGTACATTGACGCTTGAGGATGATGATAACCACATGCTCAGCGAACTGATTCCTGGTAATAAGACGTTCAGCGACTTCAAACTCTTTGTCGATGCCACCCTCTCTAAAGGGGACGACATAAACGGCTACGGCATCTACATTCGGGGAGCCTCCAGCCAGAATACCGAGCTGGCTACCTACTATCGCTTTGAACTCTATGGGGATCGCACCTATGCCATTTTCAAGGGCACCGTCGATGCCAGCGGCAACTCCAGCAGCCAGCTACTGGTCAACTACTCCTCCGACCCGGCCATCCAGCCGCAGGGGAGCGTCAACCACATTGAGATCGTCGCCAGCGGCCCCACTCTGACACTGATTGTCAACGGGACAACATTGAAGACCATCTCTGATAGCAGCTATACCAGCGGCTCCATCGCCCTGTTCGTCTCGAACGTGCAGAACGCGAAGCCGGGCGCTCAGGCGCAATTCTCCCATTTCGCCATCTACCCGGCAAACTCCTGACAGTCGGCCTGACCTTCAAGTCCAGATGCTTCATCAGCAGGCAGAGGAGCAAAATGCTTCACTACAACCGCAGGCGGCGCAGTGTCTGGGCGTTGAGCGCTACGATGATTGTGGAGAGCGACATCAGGACGGCGCCAACCCAGGCCGGCAGGATAAAGCCCACCCCGGCCAGCACACCGGCGGCCAGTGGCAGCGCAAGCGCGTTGTAGCCAACGGCCCAGGCCAGGTTCTGGATCATCTTGCGGTAGCTGGCCCTGCTCAAACGGATGATGCGGACGATATCGCCCGGGTCGTTGCGCACGAGCACGATGCCTGCCGAGGCGCGGGCAACGTCGGTTCCAGCCCCGATGGCGATCCCGACATCGGCCTGTGCCAGCGCGGGAGCATCGTTCACGCCATCGCCAACCATCGCCACGATATTGCCGCCGCGCTGTAGCTCCTTGATGCGTGCGGCTTTCTGCTCAGGAACCACCTGGGCGAAGCAGGTGTTGATGCCCAGTTCACCGGCTACCCAGCGCGCCACGTCCTCGCTATCGCCCGTCAGCATGGCGACGCGAACCCCCTGCTGGCGCAGCGCCGCCACGGCCTCGCGCGATTCGGGACGAATGACATCGGCCAGCGCGAAGGCGGCGATGACGCGATGCTCTTCCAGAAGATACACAACCGTATGCCCCTGCGTATTCCACGCGCGCACCTGCCGCGCCAGTTCGTCTGGCAGGGCCGCTCCCTCTTTTTCCAGAAGGCGCGGCCCGCCAACCAGCAAGCGCCGTCCCTCTACCACTGCCCGGACGCCATAGCCAGCAATGGCCTGAAAATCCTGCGCCGGCGGCAGCGAGAGATGGCGCGCCTGCGCGGCAGCAACCAGGGCACGCGCCAGGCTATGTTCGCTGTCCTGCTCGGTGGCTGCCGCCAGCGCCAGGGCCTTATCCTGCTCTATGCTTCCGCTAGAAGCAATGCCGACAACGCCCTGCTCTCCCCTGGTCAGCGTCCCGGTCTTATCAAAGACGACCATGTTGACCTGGCGCGCCTTCTCCAGCGCCAGGCGGTCCCGGACCAGGATCCCGCTGCGCGCCGAAAGCGCGGTGCTGATCGCGATGACCAGGGGGATCGCCAGCCCCAGGGCATGCGGGCAGGCAACCACCAGCACGGTGACAACGCGCTCGATGGTGCCATCGGTGAAGCCCTGGAGCAGCAGCCAGGCGACAAAGGTAATCAGCGCCACGCCAACCGCGACATAGGTCAGCCAGGAGGCGACGCGATCCGCGAGCGCCTGCGCGCGGCTATGGCTGCTCTGCGCTTCGGCGACCAGCCGCATGATGCCGGCCAGCGCCGTCTGCTCGCCGGTATGGGTAACGCGGACGCGCAGCGAGCCGCTGCCGTTGACCGTCCCGGCGATGACTGCATCGCCTGTCCGCTTGTGAACCGGGCGCGATTCGCCGGTAATCATCGCTTCGTTGAGGCTGCTCTCGCCCTCCTGGATCTCTCCATCGGCGGGGATACTTGCCCCGGGCCGGACCAGCACCAGGTCGCCCGACTGAAGTTGCGCGACGGGAACGGTCTCTACGCGCCCGTCTATAATACGCTCGGCCCTGTCGGGCAGCAGCTTCGCCAGCTCGTTCAGCGCGCTCTGAGCGCTTCCCACCGCGCGCATCTCCAGCCAGTGGCCGAGCAGCATGATCGTGACCAGCGTTGCCAGTTCCCAGAAGAAGGGCATACCATGCACCAGGCCCACGCTGATCGCCACGCTGTAGAAGTAGGCCGTACTGATCGCCAGGGCCACCAGCGTCATCATTCCCGGCATGCGGCGCCGCAGCTCGTCAACCGCGCCGATCAGAAAAACCCATCCGCCATACCAGTAGATGACGCTGCCGAGCACCAGGCCGATATATTGCGAGCCGGGAAAGGCTGGCGCCCTGTAGCCGAGCAATTGCTGGAAAAGTTCGGCATAAAGGATGATCGGAATGGTGAGGATCAGCGAGATCCAGAACGGGCGCTGGAACATGGCAGCGCTGTGGCCCGCATGCCTGCCCCCATGCATGGCGTGCTGCCCGTGCTCATGTGGGGCCGGGGCATGCTCCGACTGGCTGGCTGAACCAGCACGGTGAGCGTGCTCACCGGCATGCGCGGACATTTGCGCTCCTGCGTGCTGCCCTCCTGTCGCTTCTGTATGCTGCTGCTCCTGTACTGTACGTACACCCTGCGTTGCCGGGCGCTCGTGTTCGGAAAAAGGCTGCATAACTTCCTCGTATCTTTTGTGCCGTGCTGTATTATCGTGATTACCCACACCCAGGGGGATGGGGTATGCCTGGTAGTATACGATCTATGAGGGGAATCTGTCAAGGGTTCAGCGCTCCCTTTACAAACCCGACATGCCCGTGATACAATCCCCGCCACGAATGGAGCAGGGTAGAGCGGAGAGGGTATACCCAATCGCATTCAAAATGCGATTGGGTATGAATTGATAGCTCATGCAGAAACGCCGCTGTCGCGGCTAGCGCTGCGCGCTCATCTGCATGTAAGGTAAGATATGCCACGAAGCGGGATTGAGATCAAGCCGGCCTGGAAAAGCATCCCGAAGGCGATTCGCCAGCAGGTCGAGGCGGCGCTGGGTGCGCAGGTAGTACGGGCCGCGCGCGTCTGGGGAGGCTATGCGCCAACGCCAACCTTCCGGCTCGCGCTGGCGGATGGACGCCGCGCCTTCTTCAAAGGGACCAACCAGGAATCTAACGAGTTTATGAAAAATGCGCTGCGCCAGGAGGAGCGCGTCTATAAAGAGCTGGCTCCGAGGCTGGGACAATGGATGCCGCAATTCTATGCAGCCTTTCGCCACGCCGACTGGCATGTGCTCATCCTTGAGGATCTCGGCCCGGTCAGCGTCCCTCCCTGGACTTCCGGGAGAACGCGCGCGATTACGCATGCCGTTGTCGATTTCCACCGCGCGTCACTGGATACTCAGGCGCCCGCATGGCTCCCGCGACCCGACGAAGAGCTATCACGATTCAGTTGGACGCACGTAGAACAGGAAACCCGGGAGTTCCAATACATCGCGGCACTGGCCGGCAGCGAGGCTCAGCAGGCGCTGGCCTGGTTGCAGCAGATATCGCCAACCATCGAGCGTTTGATGCAGCAGCCGGCACTCAGAGAAGGGCCGTTTGCTATTCTGCACGGCGACCTGCGCTCGGACAACCTGCGCTTTACTCGCGAGCGACTGTGCCTGTTCGATTGGCCGTCAATCTGCGTGGGGCGACCAGAGTGGGAGGTCGTCCCCTTTGCGCAAAGCGTCGCGGTGGATGGCGGGCCATGCCCTGAGCAGGTAATGAGATGGTACGAAGAACGCTCCCCCCTGCGCCCCGAGGCCGTAGATTGCGCGCTGGTCTGGTGGCTGACCTTTTTTGCTGATCGCGCCTGGCAGCCAGAAATTCCTGGACTGCCGCGCGTGCGCCGCTTTCAACGCCAGCAGCTCGCCACCCTGGCCTTCTGGGCAGCCCGTCGATGGTCTTTCCCCTATCCAGCCTGGGCGGAACGGCTGCTGGAATGATGTGAAACTCCTGCCGCTTCTCGCGGCATTTCCGATTGTGCCTCGCAGTTTTGGAAAAAGAGAGTGTCTATTATATGGAGGGAGAAGAAATATGAGAAAAATAATTACGACCACATGGACCACTCTTGACGGCTTCACTGCCGGGCCAAACGGAGAAATGGATTGGATCGGGGCAATCTATGACGAAGCGATGGGCCTGTATGAGGACCAGGTGGTCAGCGAGGCCGATACGCTCTTGCTAGGACGCGTGACCTATCAAAGCTTTGCCGGCTCCTGGCCCTACGTGCCCGACAATCCCAATGCCTCCGAAGGCGAGAAAATATACGCCCGCAAATTGAACGCCATGCGCAAAATTGTGTTCTCCCGGACGCTTGAAAGCGTGGAGTGGAACAACTCCACGCTGCGCAAAGAGATTGTTCCAGAAGAGATCGCGCAACTGAAACAGGAGCCGGGGCGCGATATGCTGATCTACGGCAGCGCCAGCATTGTCCAGGCCCTCACCAACCACGGCTTGATCGATGAATACCAGGTCCTGGTCCATCCTGTGATTTTGGGGGGCGGAAAGCCGCTCTTTCAAAACATCCAGCAGCAGGTGAAGCTGAAACTGGTCAACAATAAAACGCATCCCTCCGGGGTCGTGGTTTTGTACTACCAGCCGCGCGAGAAATAGTCCTCGGCTACGCTGTCAGGGCCTGAGCGTAGACCAGGGGATCGACGTTGCCGCCGCTGACGATGCAGCAGACGCGCCGGCCCTGAAAGCGCTCCGCATTGGCGAGCAGCGCGGCGACGGCCAGCGCGCCCGTTGGCTCCACCTTCAGGTTGAGGTAGCGGAAGCAGTAGCGCAGGGCGCTCAGGGTTGCGTCGTCGGGCACCTCGATGATATCGGCCAGACCATGTTGCAGGATCTCCCAGTTGAGCTTGCCCAGGCTGAGCGTCCGCGCGCCATCGGCCACCGTGGCCGGTTCCTGCTCGTTGCGTATCAGGCGGCCAGCGTGCAGCGAACGCGCGGCGTCGTTGCCCGGCAGCGGCTCCGCACCGATGATCTCCGTCCGCGCTTGCAGGTGATCGCGCGCGATCACGATACCCGAACTGAGTCCGCCACCGCCAACGGGAACGATGATGGTATCAAAATCGGCGGTGCTGAGAATTTCTTTGCCCAGGGTCGAGTTTCCCGCGACGACGCGGTAGTCGTCGTAAGCCTGGGCCTGAAACGCATCGGGTTGAGCTGCCATGAGTTGAGCGACGCGTGCGGCACGGCTTATCTGGCGCACATCGATCAGGTCAACCTCGCCGCCGTAGGACTCTACTGCCTCGATCTTGACTCTGGCGGAGGTGGATGGCATGACGATGGTGCAGGTCTTGCCCAGTAATTTGCAGGCATAGGCCACGGCCTGCCCGAAATTGCCCGAAGAGGCAGCGATAACATGCTGCTGGGGAACACTGGAGAGCAGGTTATAGGCGGCGCGAAACTTGAAGCTGCCGGTGTGCTGAAACGTCTCGCTGGCGATAGTCACATCACAGTTACACTGCTCGGAAAGAGCGGCGCCGGGCAGCAGAAAGGTCGGGCGCAGATGCCGGGGCAGCGTCTCCCACACGGCGGCGATATACTCTGCGGTCAATTCAGGGGCTTCACTATAGCGTGGCATAGGCAAACTCCAGGAAAATTATCAGATCATCAAGAGCAGGCGCACCTGTCATCCTTCGCTGCTGCTCAGGATGGCAGGGGTGCCGCTCAGGATGACATTTCCGAGTGCTGGCGTTCCCTTATTCTATCACGCCAGGCATGCCCTTGCTTTTTTACTCTGCTCTCTTGCATACTAATAAATAGTCCCGAGAAATATTTACTCGCGGATATCAATAACCAGTGGCCTAACTAACGTTAGTTTGGCTAATAGATATGCATATTTTTTGTAGGAAGTGGAGTCTGCGGGCGGAGCGCCGCAGACTCCACTTCCCGGCGAGCCGCGAAGCAGTAAGCGGTCAGGAGACTTGCACATAGAAAAGGAGAGAAGCGATGTCCGAGAGCGAGGAGTATACGGCAATGCTGCGCGTGCGACTGAGTGCCGCCGATGCGCACTATGGAGGGCACCTGGTGAATGGCGCGCACCTGCTATCGCTTTTTGGCGATGTGGCGACGGAACTGGCGATACGCTGCGATGGAGACGAGGGGCTGATGGCCGGCTATGAGAGCGTTGAGTTTCTGGAGCCGCTCTACGCCGGCGATTTCGTCGAAGTAACGGGGCGCATCACGAAGATCGGACGCACATCGCGGCGCATCGAATTTGAAGCGTACAAAGTGATAACCGCGCGCCGCGATATCAGCGAATCGGCGGCTGATGTTCTCTCCATGCCACTGCTCGTCGGGCGCGCCGTCGGCACCACCGTCGTCAAAGCCGGGCTGCAACGCAAGCAGCGTACCGCGTGAACACGCTTGCCGCAATGGACCAGCACCTTCAATCAAGAGGGGCCGCCACCAGAGCGGCCCCTACGGTGGTCCGAATAGAGCCTGTGCTGCCCGATGCGCTTTCTCAAAGGCTATTCGCGGGGCCAGCCGGAGCGTTGCAGGTGCTCGCGCATCTGCTCGAAGGTGTCGCCATCGATCTCACCGCGCGCGTAGCGCTGGCGCAGGATCTCCAATGCGTTCGGCCCGAAAGGTGGCCCAAAATGCGCG
>DATGLE010000215.1:0-8048 GCA_035294325.1 Ktedonobacteraceae bacterium
TTTCCGCCCGCGTT
Source organism: Ktedonobacteraceae bacterium (assembly GCA_035294325.1). Classification (GTDB taxonomy): domain Bacteria; phylum Chloroflexota; class Ktedonobacteria; order Ktedonobacterales; family Ktedonobacteraceae; genus DATGLE01. The sequence goes on from DATGLE010000215.1 coordinate 15, forward strand.
ACCTCGCCCGAACTCCATGCGCGGATCTGCTCCGGGCTGGCAATACTGATGCGCAGTGCGCTGATTTTGTCGAATTCAAAAGAGGACACCGCTCTCCCTCCCGGGTTGTACGATAGCCAGTGATCCCTGTGCTGTCTATGGAAGAAGAGGGACAGATAGAGTGCTGCCGCTCAACAAAGCATCCAGAGAGGGCCAGCAAAGCCACTTTTGTCCCTCGCTCTGACTTGCCTCTCCAGGTGCAGCGCCTTATGATTGCAGCAGTTTCAGTCGCAGCATAGCTGCCTTTCACTGTAGATAAGCGTGGAATACTTGAGGAATAAGCGCACCGTCCACAACAGGAGCCTTTCAAGCGCGGCAGCGCCTGGCGTTAACCCTGAGCGATCAGTCTCGCAACCATCAGTGGAGGGAGAAGAAGTGGCTGCCCTGAAAGGCATACTCCTGTCTGTGCAGTCATTAACGACGGCAATCTCCGCCCTGCGTCAGGACTTTGACACCAAAATCAAATATGATGAGAGCAAGCAGCAGCTTATCGATAGCCTGCACCAGGAATTGCAGGCTTATCGTGATGGCCTGCACTTTCGTATTTTGCGACCTATCCTGCTCGACCTTATCTCCATCTATGATGAACTGGGCGCGCTGATCGAAAACGCCAGCGCCGAGGCTTCGGCGGTTCCGCGCCAGGTGATCGACAATCTGAGCGCGCTTCAGGAAAGCATCGAGGAGACATTGTATCGCAATGGGGTAGAAGCTTTCAGCGTTGAACAGGAGACCTTCCTTGCCAGCCGGCAGCGCAATGTGCGCGTCATCGCCACCACCGATCGACAGAAGAATAACCAGATCGCCAGGAGGGTACGTAAAGGCTTTGTCTACGAAGGCACGCTGCTTCGTCCCGAAGTTGTCGAAAGCTATAAATTTACGCCCGCGTCCCCATCTGCTCAGACAGGCGTGGTGCGCCTTACTCTGCCCGAATGATAGGCTCAAACTCATCCTGTTATAACGGGCCGCCTGCTCTCATTGCAGGTCACACAAGCTAAAAACGACAAAGGAGCCTGTGTATGAGCGATCAACCAGCAACCATCTTCGGCATTGATCTGGGCACGACCTACTCGTGCATATCCTACGTCGATAAATATGGTAAAGCCGTGATTGTCCCCAACAAGGAGCACAATTTGACCACTCCTTCGGTAGTACTGTTCGAGGGTGAGCATTGCATCGTCGGTGAAGAGGCGAAAAATAGCGCTCTGCTCAATCCTGACGCCGTGGTCGAGATGGTCAAACGCCACATGGGTGAGGCGAACTGGCGTTTTCTTCATGATGACATCGAATTTACCCCTGAGGAGATTTCCGCCTATATTCTACGCAAGCTTGCGCTCGATGCGGAAGAGGCGCTGGATATGCCCGTCAAAGATGTCGTCATCACCTGCCCGGCCTACTTCGGCATCGCTCAGCGTGAAGCCACGGTACGCGCTGGAGAGATAGCCGGCCTGCGCGTGCGGGAGATCATCAACGAACCAACGGCGGCTGCCATTACCTATGGCCTGCAAAACGAGAAAGATCAGGTTGTGCTCGTCTACGATCTGGGAGGGGGCACGTTCGATATTACGATCATCGCCATCAAAAGCGGAGCTATCACCGTCATCGCCACCGGGGGCGACCACAATCTGGGCGGGCGCAACTGGGACGAGGCGGTGGTCGTCTACCTGGCTCAGCAGTGGCAGGCGGAGACCGGATCGCTGGAGGATCCCACGGACTACCCGGAGACGCTGCAAGACCTCTGGCTCAAAGCCGAACGCGCCAAATGCGCGCTCACTGCCCGAAAGAGCACCAGAGTCGTTGTTTCACATGCCGGCCAGCTCGTCAGGGTGCCACTAACGCGCGACAAGTTTAACGAGTTGACCGCCAGCCTGCTTGATCGCACCGTCATCTTTACACGTATGACGATGGATGAAGCATGCAAGCGCGGTTATGGCAAGTTTGACCAGATCTTGCTGGTTGGCGGTTCCACCAAAATGCCTCAGATTGCCGAGCGCCTGGCCGCCGAGTTTCGCATCCCCCTGCGCATCTTTGAGCCTGACGAGGCGGTTGCCAAAGGCGCGGCAATCTATGGACAGAAACTGCTGTTGAACCAGCAGGTTGAGGATCGCGTGGCCCAGATGTCGGGCACGCCGCGTGGAGAGATTGAACTGCACGAGGTTGCGCCGAGCATCAGAAGACGCGCACAGGCCGCTGTTGCCAGTGAGCTTGGATTGAAGGAGGAGACGGTAGATAAGCTGGTCAATACAGCCATCACCAATGTCGCCAGTCACAGCTTCGGCATTATTATTACTATCGATCACCAGACGCCCAGATGTCGTGAAGTTATCGAAAATCTCGTGCTGGCTAACGACCCTTTGCCTTCATTCCGCATGCACCTCTATGGAACGCTCGAAGCGAATCAGGAGACAGTCGAATTGCGCATCATGGAAAATATGGAGAAAACGTCGATTGTCGAGCCGGAGCGCTACACAGCGGAGGAGGAGATCGGCAAGGTCACACTGCTCCTGCCGCCAGGGCTGCCGGCCAGGACGCCCATCGAAGTCACCTTCGAGCTTGACCGGCAGGGAAGGCTGCATGTCATCGGGCGCGAGCCGCAGAGCGAAACACACGCCGAGGCTACCTTCGAGACACGCGGCGGGATCACTGACCAGGAGATGCAGAGCGCCAGATCGCGCGCGACAAGCCTTACCATTCTGTGATGATGAGCACGAAAACGCGTCCCAATTTTTTTTTACTGCTCGGCCTGAATCCAGATGCGGCCTGGGACCAGGAGGTATTCGCACAACGGCTGCGCGCGAAGCGCATTGAATGGAGCCGCCAGAGCTCCGGTGTCGCCAGCAAGGCGCTGCTCGCCCGGCAGAATCTGGCATTAATTGAGCAAATACAGACGGTGATGACCGACCCGGCACAGCGAGAACAGGAAGCGCAGGCAGCACGCATCGAACAGGCAGCGGCACGGCGGGTCGAAGAGCAGCACTTCGAGCGACAACTGGCCTTGCTGCATGCCAGAGAGTCTATCACAGAACAGGAGATAGAGCGTTTCGCCGCCGCCTTCCAGCATCTTTATTCTCCAGAAGAGATCAGGCGGCGCATTGACGCCGGAATCGGCAGGTCGCGCCCGGCAACCCTCCATAACGTTCGCCCCCTGGAGCCATCGGTAGTTAAAAGTATCAGAGACCGGCTACAATTTCTGCATATGCATACGCTCTATGAACTGCTCCAGTGCTCACCTCAGACGACTACCGTGGAACTGGCGCGCGCCGCCGAACATCTGTATACCGGGCTGGTGAAGCTCCCGCCCGATGCCAGGCTGACCGCCAGGATTGAACTGGCGGGGCTGGCGCGCGACGTGTTCAGGTCCGACGAACTGCGAGCCAGATATGATGAGAGCCTGCGGCGCGAAGCGCTCCAGCAGATCTTGAGCGAGCTTGACGAGAGCATCGGGCGCGCGAGCGAGGCCAGGCTCTATCCAGGGCAGATACAATTCTTTCTCGATGCCGCACGCAAGGAGGGCTGGAACGAGCAGGAGGCTCTGGCACTGCTCAAGGAACATGCGCGACAACGCAAATGGATCTTGCCAGCCCTGCTGGCCGAAACGTCATCCTCCGCCATCCATAGCGAGGAGCGCAGCCAGCCCGAGCATCCGGCCACTCCACAGCCGCAAAGCCTATGGAATGTGCGCTACCACGACCTGGGTTCCGCCCTGCGCCTGCGCTGGACATGGCCCCGGGATTGCCAGGAGGTGCTCATCACTTACAGTACGCAGCCATGCAGCCACTATGATCGTGCGGCCACTACTCGACGGCTGCGTCGCAGCGATTACGAACAACGAGGCTACTGCGATATACGCAGCAGCGGCAATCAGGATTGCCATATCATCATAACAGCGGCTCAGCAGGATGAGACGCGGCCAGCCGTGGACGGTGTACGCTTGCTGGTACGGCGAGCGAGCAGGACCATCATCACCTACGCCATCATCACAGCCAGGCTTTTGCGCGGCAGGGCAACGCTGCGCCTCACCATCGATGCGCCTGCATTTCCCGTAACGCTGCCCGCTCTCCTGCTGGTCAGCAAGCACGGGGGGCTGCCCTGGCACAAGGAGGATGGCGTGCCCCTGTTACGTATCGAAAGCGCTTCGTCGCCACACAAGAACCTCGTATATAATCTGCCCTCCGTCCCCCTGACCGCCGGGACATTGGGCAAGCTATTTCTGGAGGACGAGACGCGTTATGATGAATTTGTGATCCATCATCCTGGCAAGGAGCGGATGAGGCTGCGATGAAAAAACTGATCTGCCCGTTCTGCTTTCACGCCTTTCGGTTAGAAGATGCACCATTCCGCTGTGTGATACCCTCATGTCCGGGCAGCGAGATCGACGAGGCATACGTCAGGGCGAGGGGATGCAGCGCGGTTCCTATGGGGCGCGTGCTCGTCCCGGCAAGACGCCGGCGCTGGTCCAGCGCGCCTCGTGAGATGCGCTGCGACGCCTGCTCCCAGACCAGCCGGGTACGCCTCTGCCCGCATTGTCATTTCGAACTGCCGCACGATATGGGATTGATCGATCAGCGCATCGTCGCCATTATTGGAGGTCGAGCTACCGGTAAGACTCATTACATCGCTACCTTGATTACGCGATTACAGCAGGAGGTCGGCAAAGAGTTCAATCTGACCGTGCGTATGCTTGGTGACAACACGCAGGAGCGCTGGGAACGGGATTTCTACACGCCGCTTTTTGTGAACAAGACACTGCTTCAACCCAACCGGCCCGCCGAGGTTGATGCCTCGGTGAAGGTCCCGCTCATCTTTCGCTTTACCTTCAATCGCGGAGGCTACCGGCGTGCCCTCAATATGAGCTTTTTTGATAGCGCCGGCGAAGATTTGACCACGCTCACCAGCATGTCGCTGTACAATCGCTACATCCTTCACGCCGATGGCATTATCTTTCTGCTCGACCCGCTACAAATCCCCCTGGTGCGAGCGCAATTGCCGCCGGAGAACCTGCCTCCCGCCAATCCGCGATCCTCGCCCGAGCAGATCGTCGGACGGCTGAGGGATCTCTTTGAACGTGAGCACAGGCTGCGGGTCGCGCGCCCCATAAAGGTGCCCATCGCCTTCGCGTTGTCGAAAATTGACACACTATTTCCCCTCTTCGAGCCAGGTTCCGAATTTTTTCATCCTGGCTGGCACGCGGGGTATCTGGATCTCGATGATGTGCAATCGGTCCACACAGAGGTGGCGACCTGTCTGGCCGGGTGGATCAATCAAAACTTCTGCAACATCATTGAGAGCAGCTTTGCTTGCTACAACTATTTCGGTGTCTCCTCTCTCGGCGAGGCGCCCGGCGCCGGTAATCGTCTTACGGAGGTTAGCCCTTTCCGTGTTGAGGATCCGTTTCTCTGGCTACTGTACCGGCTGGCGCTGATACGGGGCAAGAAGCGGCGGTAGGGACCAGTTAAACAGTGTCGGCACGAGGTTTGATGATGCAATCCTGTAGTATATGCGGCAAGGATCTTGCGCAGGAGATGAGGTTCTGTAGCTGGTGCGGCGCTCCTATCAATGGGGGAACGCTCACGGGCCTGCTCGCGCCCCGCTCCCTGCTCCATGATGGGAGATACCTCATCATCGAACGCGTGGGCAAGGGAGGCATGGCCGCGGTCTACAAAGCCCAGGATCTACATCTGGGACAGCGCTGCGTTGCTATCAAAGAAATGAGCCAGACGGGCCTGAGCGGATTCGACCTCCAGATCGCTATCACGTCCTTTACGCACGAGGCCCGCATGCTGGCGCAACTCAAGCACCCCGGCCTCCCCCACATCTATGAGCAATTCGAGCAGGCGGGAAGACGTTACCTGGTAATGGAGTTCATCGAAGGGGAAACTTTAGAACATCTCCTGGAGAAGCTGCGGCGACAGGGAAGCCTCCTGACACCTCAGCAGGCGCTGGCTATCGGCAGGCAGATCTGCATTGTGCTGGACTACCTGCACTCACAGCAGCCGCCGATTATCTTCCGCGACCTCAAACCTGCCAATATCATGCTCACTGCACGGCAGCAGGTTTACCTGATCGACTTTGGCATCGCGCGCTTCTTCAAGCCCGACCAGGCCGGCGACACCGTGGCGCTGGGATCACCAGGGTACGCACCGCCCGAGCAGTATCGCAAAGCTACCTCGCCGCGTTCCGACATCTACAGCCTCGGCGCCATCCTGCATCAGATGCTCAGTGGAGATGACCCGGCGCAGTCGCCTTTCCATTTCAAGCCACTACTGCTCGGCCTGCCACACCTGGAACAACTGGTGCAGAGCATGGTTGACCTCAATGAATATCGGCGCCCGGCCAGCATGCGCATCGTGCTGAAAACGCTGGATGATATTGTCCGGCGCGCGCACGCTGGTCAGGCGAAGGCAGCGCGAGAAGGAAAGAGCAGGCGCGGGCGATCTGGCAAAGATACGATAACAACAGGCAATGGTCAACGCTCTGCGCCGCCAGCTTCCCCTACGATCCATGCGATTATCTCAGCACAGAGCGAGGATCAGCGCCTGTGGAGCAGCATTCACCAGCAGCTTGTCGCGCTCACCGACGGCTTCCCGGCTATACAGTTCGTAGAGGATGTGAACGGGCAGAGTATGACCCTCGATAGGGCTGATCTTGTGTTGCTGCTGCTCAGCGACGCTTTTCTTGCCTCGCCCGGCTGCATGGCAGCCGCCAGCAGAGCCATCGACCGGCATGAGGCGCAGAGCACGCCAACGCTCTCTATTATGCTGCGTCCATGTACCCTGGCGCACACCCGTCTTGCTAACCTCAGAACCATCCCCGATGACGCGATAGCTCACCTCAGCCTCTATGCTCAGGAGCAGAGAAGCCTGGAGGCCGCCAGGGAGATACGCACGCAACTCGTCGCCTTGCTGACAGGTAGAAAGCGCTATGGGCCAATGAATCTTTTACAATGGCTGCTCTGGCAGCTCTATGGTAATGGGCTGGCTAGCTGCCGCTATTTTGTAATCGGGCGCTACGCCCTCAAGCATGTACGCCCGGCGGGGATGGCAAGTATTCTTATTCACCTCCTCGATCTACAAAAAGGGGGGACCATCGGTGAGTATCTGATCGGGCCTGTGCGCTGCGACGATCTCACCAGCCTGCTGCGCATCATCGCCCCCTCCGCGCTCGATCCTCAGACAGTGCCGGGCATTGCGCGTCGCCAGGTGAGCCTGCTATGAAACAGTCGCAAACAACCATGTCAAAAAACAGTCCTGCTTCTCAACTCTCCATTGAGTGTCCGCAGACGCCCAGAAGCTACTGCTTCGGCCCCGGATGGAGCATCACACGCTCTGTCATATCGCAGATGTGGACGGATGCCCGCCTGGTCAGGGACAGATGGATCGATCATGCCGCAACCGTGCGTTACGCGGTCCTCGACAGCTTTTTCCCGGTTCGCTACTGGGCCTGGCTCGTCATCGCCGGATTGTACGCGGCGGCCTGGCTCCAGTATCTGCCGGTCATTGTCCTGCTCGCCCTCTTCTGCCTGGTGCATACGGCGCTGCTGTGCATTGGAGTCGCTATTTCCCTGCCAGCTATTGTCGCATTGTCGCTAATCGATGCGCTGGCTATCATGTCGCGCGGCGGTGGCACACTCTACTGTCCCGCCTGCTACCGCGCTGTAGCCGCACCAGAATACCATTGCCCTCAATGCCAGACGGTTCACATCCCGCCGTTGAGGTCCAATACCTACGGCATGCTCTGGCATCGCTGCCACGCGTGCCGCGCGCGCCTGGCGGCACTCGACCTCGTTGGGCGCAGACGCTTGCCGCGTGCCTGCCCACACTGTCACGCCGCTCTACCCTCCGGCATTGGCGGAGAACGCCAGGTGCATATCGCCCTCGCCGGCGCCAGCGCAGCGGGCAAGACCAGCTACCTCTTGACGGAACTGCATACATTGCAGCAAATATATGCACAAAGTCGAAGCTACACGATCTCGATGCTCGACGCGGAGCAGGCACAGTA
>DATGLE010000216.1:0-39668 GCA_035294325.1 Ktedonobacteraceae bacterium
ATGCAAGTCGAAGCTAAACTCCAGGCACTCGGACTCGTATTGCCGGAGGCGCCCAAAATTCCGCCGAGCCTCAAAATTTCCTTTTCCTGGGTACGCAGGCACGGAAACCGGATCTATATTTCTGGTCATGGCCCGCAGGCACCCGATGGCTCATTCCCCGGCCCCTTTGGCAAGGTTCCAACGGAGGTCTCTCTGGAAGCCGCGCAGGAGGCGGCGCGCAACACAGCGCTCTCTATGCTGGCGAGTCTCAAGCGAGAACTGGGGGACCTGGATCGCGTGACAGCCTGGCTCATGGTCTATGGCATGGTGAACGCGGAGCCAGGCTATGCGCAGACAACAAACGCGATCAACGGCTTCTCGGACCTGATCCTCGAACTGTACGGGCCAGAGATAGGCCAGCATGCTCGCATCGCGGTAGGTATGGCAACGCTGCCGCTCAACAACACGGTCACTATCGCCGCGGAAGTAGAGATCGCACCGTAGCAAGCGATCACTCTTCCGGCGTTTGATCGGCCCGGCGGGAGTATTCGGCGGGCGCAAAGAAGACCAGCACGGTCAGATCCGCGCTGATCGTGTGAAAGCGATGTTCGACGTTGGCCGCGACGAAGACCAGCGAGCCGGCCTCGACGGGGATATCCTCATCGCCCCTCCGTAAGAGCGCACGGCCCTGCACAATATAATACAGTTCATCCTCGGCATGCGGCTGCTGCGGATCGCTGGCCCCCGCCGCCAGGTAATATATACCCGCGCTCATGGCCGGGACGCGCAAAAACTCGTGATAGCGCGTCCCGGCCTGCTCGCGCGCCGCCATCAGCCCGGATAGTGTAAAAGTATCCATAACTATCTCCCCTTTTGCTGCATTATACCGTACCCCCAGGCGCTGAGTGCGGAGAGACCGAGTATCGCCGGCGCCAGCGTCAGACCGATATCCACCCCCCAATGCGCGACTACGATGCTGCCCGCCAGCGGGCCGATAATCTGACCGGTAGCAAAGAGCGTCGTGATCATGCTGAAATTGACAGCATACTGTTCATCCGTGACTGCCCGTTTGAGCAATGTTGTGACCATCAGCGCCGGGCCGATGGTCCCCGCCAGGCCGAAGAGAGCGGCCCCGACATACTCTAGCCCTGAATTGCCTGCCAGGGCGGAGAGCGTGCCGATAGCACCAAGCGCCAGGGAACTCCCCAGCGTGTAGCCGGTTGACCAGCGATCTATCGCCTTGCCCCAGAGCCAGCCGCCCAGCGCTCCCGCGCCGCCAATAGCGGCCCAGACAAAGCCCTCGTTGAGCGCGGAGACGCCTTGCTGCTCCAGCAAAGGGATGAAAAAGGTAAGGTAGACGATATAACCGCCACCAGCCAGAGCATATGACAGCGTGAGGAAGAGCAGTTGCCGGGGCTGGAAAAGGTGCCAGATGCTCTGCCACCACGACTGCTCCGCTGCGGACTGTCCCTGAATCTGCCCGCTTTGTCCCGCAACAATGGCGGGCGCGATGTGCCGCCTGGTCAGGTAGAAGCCGATAGCAGAGACTATTCCTACGGCGGCCATGACGATCCAGACAAGTCGCCAGCCAGAGGTTGATCCGGCAGCCAGGATCGGGGGCGCGATCAGCCCGGAGATGATAATCCCGATCATACCGCCGATCCAGGCAATTCCCGATGCCTGCCCGCGTTCCCTGGGATAGATGCATTCGAGCGTCAGCGTCATGGTCAGGACTGTCGCCAGGGCAGAAAAGAGGCCGATCAGGAAACGCCAGAGCGCCAGTTGCCAGAGCGTGAAGCTTAGCGCCGAGGCAAGCATGGTTATTCCCATCGTCAGCATAGCAACGACGTTGAGCAGGATGCGATTGCGCATCCGCGCCAGCAGCAATGGCAGCCCCAGCGTTCCCAGCAAATAACCCATGTAATTGAAGGTCTGGACGAGGCCCAGGACGCTATACGACGCCGCCAGATCGGTATGTAAAGCGGGCATCAAGAGGCCATAGGAGAGGCGCGAAAAGCCCAGGATAGCCGCAAAGGAACCGGCAGCCCACCACGTTAGCGGACTGGCAGCCTTCTGGAAAGGAGATCGCGAGGGAGAACCTCCTTCAAAGAACGGCTCACATTCATGTAGAGTTTTTTCATACGTATTGCTTGACATCATGTAGTCCTTTCGTCAGGTCTACCGTCTCTCAGTTTCCAACAGCGCTAACCTCTCAGGGAGTGCCAGGCTTCAGACAGACTCGTGTGCTTGCGCCTGCGGCGCTTGAGAGGTAGTGTGTGGTCCAGGCGCGTAGCGCTGGACCACACACTACCTCTCCCCCTGTGCGGCGAAGCCGCGCGAACGCCCGCGAGAGAAAGTAAGAACGCCAGCACAAGACATCCCTATAAGATTGAACACCTCTGACAGTGGAGCATAGCTGTAATGGTCTAAATCTCTATTATCCATTACACCGGTGAGTATACCTGATCGCGGGGAAGATTGTCAAGGGAATCTCAACAGGAGAAACAGATTATCGAGGTTGTCGCTCAAGGCCAGGGACGGGCCGCTTACCGGGCGCTATCCTCCGCAAGCTCTTCTTGTTGCGACGCGGCTTTGTGGCGCGCGCGAAACCGGCGCACCCGCATGCGATTCGCACAGGCATCGCTGCACCACTGGCGACTGCGATTCTTGCACTCATCATAATAGACATAGCGACAGGCAGGATTGCTACATATCTTGAGGCGAGAAGGATCATGCTGCGTCAACAGCTCCACGAAAGCAGCCACAATTTCTCCCTGCACCCAGTGCCAGTCTTTTTGCTGGGGAACGAGTTCGAGTCGATAGCCACCAGCGCTTTGCGTCAGGTGCTGGATGAAGGGAACGCGATCCAGGTATTCATTTACAGGCTCCAGCTCCTTTACAGAAAGAGTCTGCCCGTCAACCACTGCTTCTACGACATGGCCGAGTCTGGAACGCAGTGAACGTAAAGCCGCCAGGTGGTCTGCATCGGGCGGCTGATCGACCCGTAGATCCCACTTCGCTAGAAACTGCTCAACCCATTGCGGCTGCTCCAGCAGGTCTTCTATCAACCTGCCGCTCGGATACTCACGCCGTCGGCTATTCAAAAATTCAAAGCAGATATTCTCCATAGCTGTAACACTTCTACGTGGTATTAACCATTACAAAGTAATGGTATTCCCTGCCAGACAATTTGTCAAACCCATTTCTGAGAGTAAGTCCGATACTCAGGATTCTCGCTATCTTGCCAGGAGTTCATGCGGCGAAGCCGCATGAAGGAGGTAGTTTTGTTGGATAGAAAATGTCCTGCGCGCATTTTCTATCCAACAAAACTACCTCCAGAATCGCGCAATGTTGACACAAGGTGACAGGAATCGTCGGCTATACTATCGGCAGCGATTTATAACGACGAATAAGGAGCATGAGTGATGGATTTGCTGGAATACTACACAGAGCAGAGCGCGATGACAGATCCGGGCGCGTATGCTGGTCTGTATGAAGATTTGCCGTGCGACATCGCTGGCCTCTGCAAAGTTGTGCAGGGCTTGATTATCCACTATCGTGATGCCGACCTCTTCGATCACGTTATACCCGATGAGCGGCTGCCCGAAATCAATACGCGCAGCGTGGAGAAGATGCTGGCGCGCATTCAGGAGCTTGACGCGCGCCCTTTGACCGCCGCGCGCTCGCCCGATAAGTGTCTGGTCGGCTGCTGCCGCGATTTCGCGACGCTCTTCTGCTCTATGGCGCGCCATCAGGGCATTCCCACCAGGGTGCGGGTTGGCTTCGCAACGTATTTCGTGCCATACTTTAACTGCGACCATGAGATCGCCGAATGCTGGGATGCCGGGCAGCATCGCTGGCGCCTGATCGATCCCGAATTGAGTCAGCGGCACCTCCAGACGAACCGCATGATAATCTTCGATCCGCTCAACGTGCCCCGCGAGCGCTTCCTTGTTGCCGGGCTGGCCTGGCAGCGCTGCCGCCGGGGCAAGGCCGATCCCGACAACTTCGGCGTCGACCCGGCGGAAGACCTCAAGGGCCTCTGGTTCATCCGCCAGAAGCTTGTGCAGGACCTGGCCGCGCTCAACAAGCAGGAACTTCTGCTCTGGGACTGCTGGGGCCTGATGGAGAAGCAGGAGATCAGCGACGAGGACGAGGCGCTGCTGGACAGGGTTGCAACCCTGACGCAGGCCGACGACAAAGCCTTCGCCGAGATACAGGTCCTCTACGAGCATGGCCCCGGCCTGCGTGTAACTCCCCCCATTATGAGCTACAGCCCGGTAGCCGAACCATACGAGGTAGCGATATGAAGATAATGGTCTTTCTTCAAGGCACGATCCTCATGCACCGCAATAAGGAGTCTGGCGGGATCGATCACCTACCAGATAATATTGCCGACCTTCAAAAGAGATGACGCCGGGTGCTCCTTGCAGACGCCCGGCTCATTGCGAAGGACGTTAGTACCCCCGGCGTGCATCGTATTGATTGCGCAGTGGCTGCCCGGCGCGATAGCGGCGCAGATTGTCGGCGAACAGTTCGGCAAGGCGCCGCTCATAATGTTCGGTTGCCCCGGCAACGTGCGGCGTCAGGATCACGTTCGGCAAATCGTACAGAGGGCTATCATTTCGTGGCGGCTCCGGATCCGTCACATCCAGGCCAGCGCCCGCGATCCAGCCCTCTTGCAGCGCGCGGATCAGCGCCGGCTCATCCACCACGCCCCCGCGCGCAATATTGACAAGATAGGCGTCTGGTCGCATTGCCCGCAGCTCGGCCTCGCCGATCATCTTCGCCGTCCTCCCGGTCAGTGGCATCGACAGCACTACATAGTCGCAGAGGGCGAGCATGCTGCGCAACTGCTCCACCGGATAGCTCTGATCGACATCGGGATCCGGCTCGCTGCCCCGCGTCGAGAAGCGCATCGCCAGCACCTTCATTCCGAAGGCGTGCGCCACCTGCGCGATACGACGCCCGATATTGCCCAGCCCGACAATGCCCATCGTGCGCCCCGTCAACTCGCGACCCGGTAAGGGATACTCCGGCGATTCGTGCGCCCAGATGTGGCGACGCTGGAGGTCCACCATCGTATGCCAGCCGCGATTGAACATCAAAATACTGCAAAAAACGTATTCGCAGATAATCTCCGAGTGCACGCCCGACGCCGTGGTGACGATCACGCCGCTATCAGGATCGAGCACCGAGTTGCCGCGCAGCCTGTCAACGCCCGCCGAGACCGATTGATACCAGCGCAGGTGCGGGGCCACTTCGCGCCAGTTATTGGGGAAATCAAACGAGCAGAGGACCTCCGCCTCCGCCATAGCCCGCAGTTGCTCCTCGTAGCTATTGACGCGCACCACATTGCTCCGCGCCGCCTCGCTCAACATAGCCAGGGACTCAGGGGTGAACTGGTAATGGGCAACGACTTTCAATGCTTCAGCCATATATCAACTTGCTCCTTATCTAACAGCGACTGCCCTTGCAGTATAGCACACGCGGTATCAGGCAGGCTTGCGGCCCCACACACTCAGGAAATAGAACAGACCTCTGAAGGAGTCGGAGAGCATATCGGCCAGCAGTTGTTCGTAGAGTTCGTCCAGTTCTTCCTGTGTTGCCACCCCGGCTTTGATAAGAAATGGCTGAATGAGTTTGCCCCCAACCTTGTAGTTCTCGTAGTGGCTGAAGTGTGCGGGCGCGCCCGCCGAAAAGTCGAGAACGTGAGCTTTCCTCTGGATCTCCTCACAGCCAGCTTCGCGTAAGAATACCTCCAGCATCGGAGTGATGCCGAAGTGAGCGGTCTCAGGATACGAAGAGAGGGCGCGGCCAGTTCGATAAGAGGCGCGCGTAAAGAGGTGATTGCTCTTCTCCAGTGCGCTACTATTAGAGACCCCGCCATCCTCGTTCTCGATGAGCCGGATAATGCCGCCGGGGCGGGTGACGCGCGCGAACTCTTTGACCACATACGGCCAATCGTTCTTTCCCATGAACCCGATCATGAAGCGGGCATTGACCAGATCGAAGCTGCCATCGGAGAAGGCCAGCGGCTTTGTCGCATCCATCACCTGAAAATGGGCATTATCCAATCTCTGCACTCGCGCCATCTCCTGAGCATAGCGGATCATTGTCTGGCTGATATCGATGCCCGTCACCTGCATATCAGGGTATTGATAGGCCAGCTCACAGGCCCACGCTCCAGGCCCGCAGGCCACATCCAGTGCGCTCCGCACACTGGCGAGGTCGGGATGCTCAGGAAAGACGCCCCCCATGCATTCGGTAGTAACTTCATCAAGACGCATGAGCCGGCCCAGCTCGGCAGTACTCTCGGCATCAAACATATATGCGTTTTCTCTGGACTCTGGATGAGAAGACATAGGAACTCCTCCTTGAGAGTATGTCTGCGTCCCGATACCCACACAGGTTGGCGCCTGCGGCGCTCACCTTCAATATTGTTGGGTGGAAGTGCGCGAATCGCACTTCCACCCAACAATATTACCTCTTGCGCGGCGCAGCCGCGCGAATGGCCCACGAGAAGGCAAGCACTTTGAGCACCAGGCACTCTCCAGGAGAGCATCAGGATCGTAATCCGTTCTGATCTTCATCATAATCGATTGGGAAGGAAAAATCAAAATAACAGCCAGAAGAAGGAAATCAGTCATGAAAAAAGTTCATCCTTTCCAATCTTTCGTGAAATTTACGGCTGTACAACCCCGCTATTTTATGTTATATAAGCCTTGTAGACTATTTGGACAGGGGACGTGGGCTGCTACGTCCCCTGCCTTCCTCCCGGCAAGTGCGTAAAAAAATATTCTGGAGATGGTAGAGGTGCGTAGCAGCGCGATGATGAAAGGTAACACTCAGAGGCGGGAGCGTCTCCCGATCTTGAATGTTAAGCATCATCGCACAATGGAACCATTCGACAGGCTGAACCAGGCGCGATCAATCGCGCGGCTACGCATGAAGGGGCATATCTCTGTTTTAATATCGTCAAACACGTCAGCTACGACCCTGTAGGTTTTCTTCTTAGTGCGTTACCTCGTATTTTTAGCGCAGTGTATCTGAAAATTACCCTATTTTTAGAAATAACAGGTCATGTCCAGAGCCTTAGCAGGTATCATTGCTAATCCGGCATCGGGACGCGACATTCGTAGACTTGTCGCCCACGGTACGGTCTTCGACAACAACGAGAAGACGGCGATTGTGCGCCGTGTCCTGCTTGGCCTGGCCGCAATCGGCATCAAACAGGTAGCATATATGCCGGAGCATGATTTCGGTATCGTGCCCCGCGCGCTCGATGGCTGGCAGGGACCACCGATGAACGTGGAACCGCTGGCGATGCCGGTGCTCGGTACCAGCGCCGACTCCACGCGCGCCGCGCAATTGCTCGCTGAACTTGGAGCAGGCTGTATCATCACGCTTGGCGGCGATGGCACGAATCGCGCCGTTGCCATCGGCTGCAACACTGTGCCCCTCGTTCCCATCTCAACCGGCACCAACAACGTCTTTCCTGCCTTCATAGAGGGCACGCTGGCCGGGCTGGCCGCGGGACTGATCGTTAGCGGGCGTGTCGCCGATGAAGCGGTACAGCGCGTCCCCTGGCTCGAAGTGCTTATCGATGGCGCATCCAGGGATTACGCCCTGGTGGATGTCGTCGCCTCTTCCCTGCCTTTCGTCGGCTCGCGCGCTATCTGGGATCTCTCGGTTGTGCGCGAGGTCGCGCTCGCGCGCGTCGCGCCCGCTACTATTGGCCTCTCCGCGCTTGGCTGCGCCCTGCTGAATCACCAGAGCGATACCGACCATCTTCCCGGCATGCATATCGCGCTGGGCGATGGAGGCGCGCAGGTGCTGGCAGCGCTGGCCCCCGGCCTGGTACGCTGGGTGGGCGTCAAAACGTATCGCCGACTGGCGCTCGATGATCGCGTACAATTTCAATCCGGCGCCGGCACCCTTGCTCTGGATGGCGAACGAGAGATCGAACTCTCGGCGACAACGCCTGTCGAGGTTCGCCTGCGCGCCGATGGGCCTTTTGTCGTCAACGTCGATGCCGCCCTGGCAGCGGCGGCGCATGCCGGCCACCTGAGCCGCCAGGCACGTTGAGTATGTATTTTACAGGAGGTACGCATGGTCACGCAATCCAGCCCCAGCGCTCAGACGCTGGATAAGCCGCATCTGCTCAAGATGTACGAGCAGATGGTCACGATTCGACAGTTTGAGGAGCGCGCCGGGCGCGAGTTCGCCGCCGGCAAAATCCCCGGCTTCGTGCATCTCTACGCCGGCGAGGAGGCGGTTGCCGTCGGCGTCTGCGCACACCTGACCGACGACGACTTCATCACCAGCCACCATCGCGGACACGGCCACTGCATCGCTAAAGGCGTCGACCTGCGTGAAATGGTCGCCGAACTGCTGGGTCGCGAGGCCGGGGCCTGTCGCGGCAAGGGCGGCTCTATGCACATCGCCGACGTACACAAGGGTATGCTGGGCGCCAATGGCATCGTCGGCGGCGGCTTCCCGCTGGCGACGGGCGCGGGGCTGACCGCGAAATACAACCATCGCGGGCAGGTCGCCGTCTGCTTTTTTGGCGACGGCGCCGCCAACCAGGGCACGTTCCATGAAAGCCTCAACCTTGCCGGCATCTGGAAATTGCCCGTTGTCTACGTCGCCGAGAATAATGGTTACGCCGAATCGACTCCCGTCACCTATCACATGAGCTGCCGTGATATCTCCGAGCGTGCCGCCGGTTACGCGATGCCGGGCGTGACCGTCGATGGCCTCAACGTCTTCGCCGTCTACGAGGCCGCCGGCGAGGCCATTGCCCGCGCGAGACGCGGCGAGGGGCCGAGCCTGATCGAGTGCAAAACCTATCGCTATTTTGGTCACTTCGAGGGCGATACTATCACTTATCGCACGAAAGAGGAGGTTGAGGCATATCGCGCCCGTGACCCCATCCTGACGCTACGCCGCTCTATGGTCGAGCGCGGCATCGCCACCCAGGAAGACCTGGATGCCATCGACAAACAGGTA
Source organism: Ktedonobacteraceae bacterium (assembly GCA_035294325.1). Classification (GTDB taxonomy): domain Bacteria; phylum Chloroflexota; class Ktedonobacteria; order Ktedonobacterales; family Ktedonobacteraceae; genus DATGLE01. The sequence continues at coordinate 8,992 of DATGLE010000216.1, forward strand.
GCCGGGCGCATCGAGGACGCCTGGCGCTTCGCCGAGACCGCGCCGCTGCCGGCCCCTGAAGACGCGCTGACCGACGTATATGTCAGTTATCCATAGAAACGGCGAAGAATTATTCCGTTAGGCCCGCTCGATCAATGAGGAAGGAGAAGAGAGATCATGGCTGTCGCAATTCGTCAACTGACCTTTGCCCAGGCGATCAACGAGGCGCTGCGGCAGGAGATGCAGCGTGATACGCGCGTTATTTTGATGGGTGAGGATGTCGCGGGAGGAGCCAGCATCAGCGGCTTCGAGCAGGAGGACGCCTGGGGCGGCGTGCTTGGCGTCACGAAGGGGCTGGTGAAAGAATTCGGGCGCGAGCGCGTGCTGGATACGCCCATCACCGAGGCGGGCTTCATCGGCGCCGCCGTAGGCGCCGCTGCCACCGGCCTGCGTCCCGTCGTCGAGCTGATGTTCGTCGATTTCTTCGGCGTCTGCTGGGATATGATCTTCGACCAGGGTGCCAAGCTGCGCTATATGTTTGGTGGCAAGGCAAAGTGCCCGCTCGTCATCCGCACAATGATTGGCGCCGGCATGAACGCCGCCGGGCAGCACAGCGGATGTCATTACTCAGTTTTTACGCATATGCCGGGCATCAAAACCGTCATCCCTTCGACGCCGGCGGATGCAAAGGGCCTGCTCGCCGCCGCCATCCGCGACGACGACCTGGTGGTCTGCTTCGAGAATAAGCTGCTCTACAATGTCAGTGGGGAAGTGCCAGAAGGGGAGTACGTTATTCCGCTGGGCAAGGCGGATATCAAGCGCGAGGGCAGCGATGTTACCATCGTGGCGATTTCGCGCATGGTTCACCAGGCATTGGCCGCAGCCGACGCGCTCCAGCAGGAGGGCATCTCGGCGGAAATCGTCGATCCGCGCACGCTCTCGCCGCTCGATGAGGAGACCATCCTGAACTCGGTGGCGAAGACGCACCGGCTCATCGTCGTTGACGAGGACAACCCGCGTTGCAGCGCCGCCACCGATATCGCGGCTCTGGTCGCGGACAAAGCCTTCACCGAGCTGGATGCCCCCATCAAGCTCGTGACGGCTCCGCACACGCCCGTCCCGTTCAGTCCGGCGCTGGAGCAGTTCTACATCCCCAGCCCGGAGCGCATCGTCGCTACCGTCCAGGAAATAATGGGGTAGCAGGACCGCGTATCCCGCCAGACATATCGGGGGCAGCATTGATGGATCCCGCCAGACATAGAGCAGGACATGTAGAGGCGGGGGCAAGCCCCGCCTCTACAATTTCGTATCGCGGCACCTACAGGACATGTAGAGGCGGGGCTTGCCCCCGCCTGACCCAACCGGCAAAATCATGTTGCCCGGCTCAACCGGCAAAATCACGTTGCCCGGCTCAACCGGCAAAATCATGTTGCCCAGCCCAACCGGCAAAATCACGTTGCCCGGTTCAACCGGCAGGTAAAACCATATTGAAAGGAGAGTAAGCCATGCCAGCCAGACCCGGCATCGATCAACTCAGAAGGATCGCCCATAGCTACGGCATGCATATGAGCGACGCCGACCTCGAATCATTTCGCGGCCTGATGGGCGCAGCTCTCGCATCATACCAGCGCCTCGATCAGCTTGCCGAGCCAACGCCGCCGGTGCGCTATCCGCGCACCAGCGGCTACCGGCCCGGTGCAGAGGAAAATCCTCTCAACGCCTGGTACTGGAAATGCTCGATCAAGGGTGCGAGCGACGGCCCGCTGGCCGGCAAGCGCGTCGCGATCAAGGATAACGTCTGCGTCGCGGGTGTGCCCATGATGAACGGAACGGCTGTACTGGAGGGCTACGTACCGGAGTTCGACGCTACGATTGTGACGCGTATTCTGGACGCGGGCGGCGAGATCGTCGGCAAAGCCGTCTGCGAGAGTCTCTGCTTCTCCGGCGGCAGCCATACTTCCGATACTGGTCCCGTCCATAACCCGCATGATCCCGCGCGTTCGGCCGGCGGCTCCTCCAGCGGCAGCGCGGCGCTGGTGGTAGCAGGCGAATGCGATATGGCAATCGGCGGCGACCAGGGCGGCTCCATTCGCATACCGAGCTGCTGGTGCGGCGCCTACGGTCTCAAGCCCACCTACGGCCTCGTGCCCTACACCGGCATCTTCCCTATCGAACTTACGCTTGACCATACGGGGCCTATCGCGGCGACAACCGCCGACGTTGCTCTGCTGCTCGAAGTTATCGCCGGCGAGGACGGCCTTGATCCCCGCCAGAAGAATGTCAAAACCGCCCAATATACCGCCGCGCTCGCCAATGATACCGAGGGACTGCGCATCGGCATCGTGCGCGAGGGCTTTGGCTGGCCCGGTCTCTCGGAGAAAGATGTCGATGAGATGGTTGAAGCCTCGGCACGGAAATTCGCTCAACTGGGGGCGCAGGTCAGCGAGATCTCTATTCCTATGCATCGCGACGGCATCCACATCTGGAACGCCATAGGTATTGAGGGACCGGCAATGCTCATGGTGCGAGGCAACAGCATGGGCACGAACTGGCAGGGACAGTACAACACTTCGCTGCTGGATGCCTATGCGCGCGGGCGCCTCACCAGGGCCGATGATCTCTCCCACACGGTCAAGCTCATCACGCTCCTGGGACAATATATGCAGGACAGCTATCACGGGCGCTATTATGCGAAGGCGCAGAATCTGGCCCGCGTGCTCCGAAAAGCCTACGATGATGCGCTGCAATCCGTCGATCTGCTGGTCATGCCAACGCTGCCGATGAAGGCAACCGAGATCCCACCCGTCGATGCCTCGCGTGAGGAGAGCGTGGCGCGCTCGCTGGAGATGATCGCGAATACCTGCCCCTTCGACGTGACGGGGCACCCGGCGATGTCGGTCCCCTGCGGCCTCTCCAATGGCCTTCCGGTAGGAATGATGCTGGTCGGCAGAAAATGGGAGGAGCCGACGGTCCTGCGCGCCTCCCACGCCTTCGAGCAGATCAGCGGCTACACGGTACGCCCGCAGCGCCTTTCCGCCGGCGTCGCCCAGGCGTAGGGGCGCTGGCCCACAGCTCAGGCGTCGGTAGGGGCGCTGGCCCACACCTCAGGCGTAGGGGCGCTGGCCCACACCTCAGGCGTCGGTAGGGGCGCTGGCCCACACCTCAGGCGTCGGTAGGGGCGCTAGCCCACACCTCAGGCGTCGGTAGGGGCGCTGGCCCACACCTCAGGCGTAGGGGCGCTGTGCCCACAGGGCACAAGCCCGCCCACGCATACTCCCGGAAGAACCTTTGCACATTGAATTAGCAATAGATGAGGAGCGACGATGGCAACGATCTTGAGCATGCCAAAATGGGGGCTGGCGATGAAGACGGGGCGCGTGGTCGAATGGCTCAAGCAGCCCGGCGCCAGCGTGCAGCAGGGCGAGCCGATTGTGCAGATCGAGAGCGAAAAGGCGGTCAACGAGGTGGAATCGCCGGCTACCGGCACGCTGCGCTGGCTGGTAGTGCAGGAGGACGAGAGCGCGCCAGTCAGCGCGCCGCTGGCAGTGATTACGGCGCCGGGCGAGGAGCTAAGCGACGAGCAGGTCGCCGCGCTGCTGCTTGAGGAGGCCGAGGCCAGGCGACAGCAGGAGGAGGCGCAGAGTCGCCAGCGCGCCGCGCCCAGAACGGCTCCGGCACGCGCGGGCGCGACAATGCGCGCACCCGCGCGAGAGGGAGGCCGCGTCAACGCCTCGCCTGCCGCGCGGCGCCTGGCGCAAGAACTCGGCGTCGATCTCACGACTATCGTGGGCACCGGGCCACAGGGGATGATCGGACGCGAGGATGTGCTGCGCGCCGCTGCTGCCGGAGAGGCGAAGCCAGCGCCGGCACAGGAAGAGGAGCGTATGGTCGACGTGGATGGCATCGCGACGCACTGCCTGATCGCCGGGCCGGCGAGTGCTCCGCATGTGGTCTTTGTGCATGGCCTGGGCGGCTCGCTCACAACCTGGTCGCTGAACCTGGCAGCCTTTGCCGGACAATTCCGCATCTGTGCGCTCGATCTGGCCGGCGCTGGCGAGAGCGCCAGACCGGCTACAGATTACAGCGTGCCAGCGCTCGCCGACTTTCTCGCGCGCTTCCTCGACACGCTCGGCTCCGAGTGGCGGCGGGTGAACCTGGTGGGGCATTCGCTTGGCGGCGCGATCATCCTGACTTTCGCGCAACAGCATCCCGAGCGCATCGAGAGGCTGGTTATTGTTGATAGCGCCGGGCTGGGACCGAACATCGACGCGCGCGTGATCCAGCTCATGACGGCACCGCCTGATAAGGAGCACATTCGCGCCGAACTGGGCAGGTTCTTCGCCGATCCCGCGCTCGTCCAGCAGGCGCTCATCGATCAGATCTACCAGCAGCGCACGCAGCCGGGCGCACACGAGGCGCTGGTCGCCACAGCGGAGGCTGCCTTCGCGGGAGGTCGCCAGCAGTTCGATCTGCGCCCGGCTCTGGCCGCGCTCCCCGGCCCCCTGCTTGCCGTATGGGGCGCCGGGGACAGTGTGCTTCCAACCGCGCATGCGCACGAGGCGAGCCGCGCGCCGCGTGGCCGCGTCGAGATCATCGAGGGCTGCGCCCACTGTCCGCACATCGAACGCAGCGACGCCTTTAACCAGATCGTCATGTCCTTTCTCAGCGAATCGTAGCACGATCCTTCACGCGGCTCCGCGCAAGCGCCAGCCAGTGTGAAGAGCTTGATACTCAGCGTCTCTGATATCTCACCAGGCGCTCGGCGGCTCCGCCGCCCCGGGGAGGACTTATGGTGTGTGGCAGGTGGGCCTGGCCCACCTGCCACACCATAAGTCCTCCCGCAAGCGCCGCGGGCGTGAGCACACTATAGCATTGGAAAGCAGACGCTCTCTTCTCTAAGCGTGAAATTTCACAGTATGCTTGTATAGATAATTCATGAAATATAGTATACATACCGGCATTTCCTAATCTGGTTGACAAATCTTGTACAATGTGCTAACATTTTTTACAAATGTAGACCTCCTTGCAGCTATACTGAATTATCCTGTGGCGCATACACAATATATGTGTAAAGCGTTATAGTATTGATAGCTGTCAATTGTAGGATGTTCGCTTTGTACCCCTTGATCTGAAGGACAGGCAAACGGAGGTTCCACATGCGTCTCAACCGTCTCACCGCAATCATCATTGGCGTGGTGGTCGTCGTCGTGATCGTCGTGGTTGTGCTCATCAGCGTGCTCGTTGCGCGTCCTGGAGGCCCCCAGCAGACGACAACCGGCGGCGGCAAGCACAATGGCCCCTACACCATCGCCCTGAGCAATTCGTTTATTGGCAACACCTGGCGCGTCGAAATGGAGAACGAATTCAAGGGTGCATGCCAGATGCCACCTTATAACACACTCATCAAGTGCCTGGTCTACAACTCCGGCAACGATGTCTCCAAGCAGACGCAGCAGATGGACAACCTTATTTCATCGCACGTTGATGCTATCGTCATCAATGCTGCCTCTCCTACTGGCCTGAACGGGGTAATCCAGCAGGCATGCAACGCCGGCATCCTGGTTGTCTCCTACGATAACGTGGTCACGGCCCCCTGCGCCCTCAAGGTCAACACCGACCAGTTCAAGTTCGGCCAGCAGCTTGCGCAGTTTCTCGTCGATTCGCTCAACGGCAAGGGCAACGTAATTATGGTAACAGGCGTGCCCGGCACCGAGGTAGATCAGCAGCGCAACGCCGGCGCCGATGCCGTCTTCAAGGCTAACCCCGGCATCAAGGTCATTGCCCGTTATACCGGTATGTGGGCTTCTGACGTGGCGGAGCGCAACACGGCGGCGCAGTTGCCTTCGCTCGGCACCATCGACGGTGTGTGGTGCCAGGGCGGCACCGATGGCGTCATTCGTGCTATCCTCGCCGCGCATCGTCCTTTGCCCAAAGCCATCGCCGGAGAGGCCGAAAATGGCTTCCGCCAGTACATGCTCCAGTATAAAGATCAGGGCTTAAAGGCCATGTCGATTGGTCAGCCGCCTTTCCTCGTACTTGCCGCGACAGAACTGGCGCTGGAAGTGCTGCAAGGCAAACATGCCCGCACCAACGTTAACCTGCCCTTCCCGTATGTCACACAGGATACGGTGAAGGAAGGCGTGACAACCTTCAAGAGCCAGCCGAGTAGCTTCTTTGCCGACTTCACCGATAGCGGTCCGAACGCTACTGTGGTCGTCTGCCTGGATATGGCTACTCAGGGCAAGCCCTGCCCCGGCACACTCAACGTCAGGCTGCCCTAGCGCGCGGCGGGTTTTCCGCCGGAGTGGCCTGCGTCATCCTGAGCGCCGTCATGTCATCCTTCGCTGCCGCTCAGGAAGGATGACATGAAGACGCTGGTGAAAGAGTTTCGTAGGAGCATCGATTATGACGAGTATCGAAGGAGTCGCGATCTCAAAGTCCTTCGGCGGTGTGCGTGCGCTCAACCACACCTCATTCGCGGCTGATGCCGGAGAGGTTCATGCACTTGTCGGAGAGAATGGCGCCGGCAAGAGCACGATGATCAAAATCCTCAGCGGCATCCTGCGTCCCGATAGCGGCACTATTCGCGTGCAGGGGCGCGAGACCACGCTGGACAGTCCCCAGGTCGCCCTGCGCCTGGGGATCGGCACCATTTTCCAGGAATTGACGCTCATGCCCTACATGACCGTCGCCGAGAACCTGCTTATCGGGCGCGAGCCGCGCTCAGGCGGGTTGATCAGCCACAGCGGCCTGGATATGAAGGCGCACGAACTGCTCGACGAGGCCGGCATCAGCGGCATCGAGCCGCTGGAACTGGTCGCCAATCTATCTTTGAGCCAGCGCCAGATCGTCGAGATCATCAAGGTTGTTTCTCGCCGCCCCCGCATCCTGTTCATGGACGAACCGACCTCCGCGCTGGCGGAGCAGGAGGTTGCCTGGCTCTTCGGCCTCGTGCGCAAGCTGCGCGAGCAGGGAACCTGCATCGTCTTTACCTCTCATCGCTGGAACGAGATCAAGGATATCGCGGATCGTATCACCATCTTCCGTAACGGCGAGAACGTTGGCACCTACACCGCCGCCGATCTGAGCGAGCAGGAGGCCGTCGAGCGCATGACCGGGCGCAAACTGGAGATGCTCTACCCCGAGCCGATCACACTGGAAGATCCTGCGCCTATCCTTCACGTTGAGGGACTTTCCGCTCCAGCCCTGCATGGAATCTCGCTCACGGTCCACCAGGGAGAAGTGCTCGGTGTTGGCGGCCTGGCCGGGCAGGGGCAGCGCGAACTATTTCTCACGCTTTTCGGTGTGCGGCATGCGCGCTCCGGCACAATCCAGATCGGAGGCAAAGCCGTGCGCATCAACAATCCGCGCGATGCCATTCGCCACGGCCTGGCACTCATCCCGGAGGATCGCAAAACCGAGGGGCTGCTACTGCCGCTGCCTGTTCGCCAGAACCTGACCTTACCCATCCTGGGACGGCTCGCGCGCTCGGGCTTCATTCGTCGCCAGCAAGAGACCGACCTGGTGCAAGCGATGATCCAGGAACTGGCGGTGAGGACGCCCACGTCCGATCAGCCCGTCGGCGCGCTCTCCGGCGGCAATCAGCAGAAAGTGCTCATCGGGCGCTGGCTGCTGACACGTTCCCGCGTGCTCCTGCTCTACGACATCACGCGCGGCGTCGATGTTGCCACCAAGCACGATATCTACGAGCTGATCCGGCGGCTCTGCCAGGAGGGACACGCCATCCTCTTCTATTCCACCGATACCGAAGAGATGGCGCACCTATGCCACCGCGTCCTGGTCATGCGCGAGGGAAAGATCATCGATGAATTGCATGGCCCCAACATTGCGCCTGAGGCCATCGTCGCGGCTTCGCTGCACGTTGCCGCCGAGGTGACAATCGATGCTTCCACGCAGGTCTCTTCATCCGAGGTGTCATCATCATGAGTGCAACCCCTGCTAGCGGGACCAGACCGGCCCGCCGGACTCACTTCGAGGCACGCCTGAACTACTACAGCGCTCAGAACGTACCTCTTCTCTTGAGTCTGGGCATCCTGCTCGGCCTGATCCTGATCTATTTTCTCTTATTTGCCGTCAGGCAGCACCGCCTGCCGGGCAACTTTGAGCTTTCTACGACATTGAACAACACGATGACGGTCGGGCTGACCGCTATCGGGCAGGCGCTGGTCGTCTTCACCGGCGGCATCGACCTCTCGGTTGGCGGCATCGTCGATGTTACCAATAGCCTCGCCGCCGTGCTCATGCGCAACAACCCCGGCTCCATGCTGGGCGTCTCGCTGCTGGTAATCCTCGTTGGCGCCGGCGCCGGACTCATCAACGGCCTCTTCGTCACCTACGGACGCCTCCAGCCAATCATCGTGACCATCGCCACTCTCACCATCTGGCAGGGCGTGGCGCTGCTAATCCTGCCGCAGCCGGGCGGCGCCATTCCGCCTCCGGTCACTGCGATTCTGGCCGGCAACATCGCACCCCTGGCCGGTCTACCCTCCAGCGTCGTGATCCTGGTGCTGCTCCTGCTGCTCTGGCAGGCGCTGCGGCGCACGGGCTTCGTCGTCACGCTCTACGCCATCGGCAACGATGAGCGGGCCGCGCACGCCAACGGCGCCCCGGTGAATCTCGCCAGGATCGGAGCTTACACGCTGGGCGGCGCCTTCTCCGGGGCAGCCGGCCTCTACCTGGCCGCCGTGGCTACCTCTGGCGACGCCACTACCGGCAGCCAGTTGACGCTGACCTCGATTGCCGCCGTTGTGCTGGGCGGCATCAGCCTCTTCGGCGGACGGGGCAGCGTGGTAGGCGCCCTCGCCGGGGCCTGCATCCTGACGCTGCTGCTGAACGTGCTCTTCTTCGCCGGCGTCAATCCCCAGTTGCAGGAGTTCTTTCAGGGACTTTTCCTGATCCTGGCCGTTGTCATCAGCACGTTGATCCGCCGCTTGCTCCAGAGCGGGCGCCAGGTCGGAGGAGGTAGCTTATGAGTACGAAAACGACCTCGGACGCCGGGGCCAGCCGGGGACTCGCCGCCTGGCGTCAGTTGCCGCGCAGCCAGCAGGGCATGATCCTGGCCTATGTGGCCGTACTGCTGCTCTTTGTCATCGGTGGCATCTACCGGCCCGGCTTTGTTCGCCTGGACAATATCGGGCAGTTGCTGCTGCTCTCCTCTTTCACCGGCCTTGTCGCTGCCGGGCAGACCTTCGTTATTCTCATCGGCGGCATCGATCTCTCGGTGCCCTGGGTGCTCAACGCGATGGCCGTGCTCCTGACCACCACCTCGCTCGGACAGGACAGCCGCGCCTGGTGGGTGGTGCCGCTCTGTCTGATCGTGGGCGCGCTCATCGGCCTGGTCAACGGCGTGGGCATCGTCTTCTTTGATATCCCGCCGGTGGTGATGACGCTGGGCATGAATGGTGTAATGCAGGGCCTTGTGCTGGGCATGACTGGCGGCTTTACCTGCCCAACCTGCAACTCGGTGGCGCCTCCCAGCGTACAGGGGATCTTTGTCGGCCAGTTTCTCTTCGGCCTGCCCAACGGGCTGCTCGTCTGGATAGTGATCGCTATCATCGTGGGCGTTGTGCTCAGCCTGACAACGCTTGGCCGGCGCATCTACGCTCTGGGCAACAACGCGCTGGCGGCCTACCTGGCCGGCGTCAATGTGCGCGCGGTGACGCTGACGGTCTATGCCCTGGGCGGCCTCTTCGCCGCTCTGGCCGGCATCGCCCTGACCGCCTTTGGTCAGCAGGCAACGCTTGGCATGGGCGATCCATTCCTCTTCGACAGCATCGCAGCTGTGGTCATTGGCGGCGCTTCTATCCTGGGCGGGCGCGGCAACTACTGGGGTACGATAGCGGGCGCGATCTTCCTGGTCGTGCTGCGCGCGGTACTGCAAGAGTTCAACATCTCGGAAGCCGGGCGCAGTATCGCATCCGGCATCGTGATCCTGGTCGCGCTCCTGCTCTATGGCCGCGAAGCCCGCGAAGTGTAAAGGGATTTATCGCAGCGGCAGCAGGAGATGGGACCGCCGTCGGCGGTCCCATCTCCTGCTGCCGCTGCGATAAATATGCCCCATCACAAAATAGCGCGGACGTGCTATACTAGAGCGGAGAAAATCAAGCGGGAAGAAAATCAGCGCAGAAAAATACTACACCGATCTGCTAGCAATCACTGTAGTCAAAAAAAGTCCAGGAGCCGTTATGAGCACGGATCAACACAAGCAAGCGAAATCACACAACTCCGCTTCAGCACATAAGCAAGGCACCGCCACCCTCCCGGAGCACGAGGACAAGAACACCCTGATCGAATACTATCATCAGATGTTGCTTGTGCGCCGCTTTGAAGAGAAAGCCGGCGAGATGTACAACAGGGCGCGCATCGGCGGCTACTGTCACCTCAATCTCGGCGAAGAGGCGACGGTAGTCGGTTTCTGCGCCGGCCTGGAGCCAACCGATTATGTGTATACCAATTACCGCGAGCACGGCTACGCGATCAATCGCGGTATTGAGCCTAAGATAGTCATGGCCGAGCTATTTGGCAAGGAGACCGGCTGCTCTCGTGGGCGCGGTGGTTCCATGCACCTTTGCGACGTGGAGCGCCGCTTTATGGGCGGTTTCGGCATCGTCGGCGGCCAGTTACCGCTGGCGACGGGGGCTGCCTTCGCCATCGCGTACCGGGGAGGGCACGAGGTTGTCGCCTGCCAGATGGGCGACGGCACCACCAATGGCGGTCCCTTCCACGAATCGCTCAACATGGCGAAACTCTACCGCCTGCCTATTATCTACTTTATCGTCAACAACCAGTATGGCATGGGCACCTCCGTCGAGAAGGGATCAGCCGTCAGCGAACTCTATCGCAAGGCTTGCGCCTACAATATGCGCAGTGAGCGTGTAGATGGCAACGATGTCCTGGCGGTCCGCGATGCCGTGCGCACCGCCGCTCGCATCGCCCGCGAAGAACACGAGCCAAGCCTGATCGAAGCCGTCAGTTATCGCTTCCGCGGCCACTCGGTAGTCGATCCTGACCGCTATCGCGATCCAGAGGAAGTGAAGAAGGGGCGCGAGCAGGATCCCATTCCCGCCTTCAGCGAGCGCCTGGTAGCCGCCGGACTGATCGATGAGCGCGGTCTGCAAAAGATCGAGGAACAGGTGGAGCGGGAGGTTGATGAAGCCGTCAAATTCGCTGAAGAGAGTCCCGATCCCTCCGTGGATGGCCTCTTCGACTATATCTATGCATAAACATGGGAAGAGATCATGGCTGAGATGACATTTCGGCAGGCGCTGCACGACACCCTGCGCGAAGAACTCCTGCGCGACGAGAACGTGTTCTTGATGGGCGAGGAGATCGGCAATTTCGAGGGATCGTACAAGATCACCGCCGGGCTTTTACAGGAATTCGGCGCCAAACGGGTCGTAGATACGCCTATCTGCGAGAATGGCTTTGTAGGCATGGCAACCGGCGCCGCCATGCTCGGTCTGCGTCCCGTCGTGGAGATCATGACGATCAATTTCATCATTCTGGCAATGGACGAAATCGTCAACCACGCCGCGAAAATCTATTACATGTTCGGCGGCCAGTGCCCTGTGCCAATGGTGATTCGCACCCCGGGCGGCGGTGGTCAGCAGTTGTCCGCCACGCATTCACAGAACCTTGAGGTCTGGTTTGCTCATGTACCGGGATTGAAGGTCGTGGCCCCATCGACGCCAGCCGACGCGAAGGGGCTGCTGCGTACCGCCATTCGCGACGATAACCCCGTGCTCTACCTGGAGAACCTGGCCCTCTATAACACGAAAGGCGAGGTGCCCGACGGCGACTACACCATACCGTTCGGCCAGGCAAAGGTGACGAAAGAGGGCAGCGACCTGACGGTCATTAGCTATTCGCGCATGTCCGCTGTCGCGCTGGAGGTGGCCCGCAGGCTGGAGCAGGAGAACGGGCTGAGCGTCGAGGTCGTAGACCTGCGCTCGCTGCGCCCGCTCGATCACGAGACGATGGTCAATTCGATCAAGAAGACGAACCGCGCTATCGTCTTCGAGGAGGACTGGCGCTCCTTCGGGGTCGGCGCGGAGATCGTCGCGACGCTGCAAGAGGAGGCTTTCGACTACCTGGACGCGCCGATCAAGCGTGTAGCCAGCGCCGAGGTACCCCTGCCCTACGCCAAGCCGCTTGAACTGGCCGCGCTGACCGGCCCTAAACAGTTGATCGCGGCTATCAACGAGCTGGCGCCGCGCCGAAGGAGGTAGTTGAAGATGCCCGAAGTCATCATGCCCAGGCTCAGCGATACGATGCAGGAGGGGACCATCACGCGCTGGCTCAAGAAGGCCGGCGATGAGGTGAAGAAGGGCGACATTCTGGCCGAGGTAGAGACCGACAAGGCCAATATGGAGGTCGAGGCATACGATGCCGGCGTCCTCGAAGAGATCCTGGTGAACGAGGGCGAAGCGGCCCCCATCGGCAAGCCCATCGCCCGCATCGGAACGGGCGCGGGGGTCCAGAAGCAGTCCCGGCAGGAAGAGGCTCAGCAGTCACAGCGAAAGCCTCAGGAGGTAGCTCAATCCGTGCAGGCCAGGAGCAGCACCCCGGCAGCCAGGGAACCACGCGAGAATAGCAGCGCCCAGGCAGCAGCCCGCCCCCAGGAATCCGGCGCGGAGGCCAGGATCAAGGTTTCGCCTCTGGCGCGCCGCATGGCCGAGGAGCATGGCATTGACCTGCAACAGATCCAGGGCACCGGCCCCGGCGGCCGCATCGTGCGCGACGACATTCAGGACTTTCTGGAGCAGCAGCGCGCTCAACCCGCTCCCGCTGCCACTGCTCCGGTTCAGGCGCCGGCGGCACCCGAGGCGCCGCCTCCGGCCGCTCCCGCGGAGGAAGAGGAGGTCGTTGCACTCACATCGATGCAGAAGACGATTGTGCGGCGCATGACCGAATCCAAGCAGAACGTGCCGCACATCTACATCCGAAACGAGGTCGATATGACCGAGGCGCTCGCCCTGCGCCAGACGCTCAACGCCAGCGCAGGCGAGGGCGGCGTGAAGATCAGCGTTAACGATCTCATCATCAAGGCGTGCGCGCTCGCTCTGGAGAAGTTCCCGGAGGTCAACACCTCGCTCAAGGACGGCCAGTTCATCCGTCACAAGCACATTAATATCGGGATCGCCGTGGATATTCCTAACGGGCTGGTCGTGCCGGTCATCCGCGATGCCAACATCAAGGGCGTGCGCACCATCGCACGCGAAAGCCGGGCATTGATCGAGAAGGCGCAGGCTGGCAAGCTCAGCGTTGCCGATCTCTCCGGCGGCACCTTCTCTATCTCGAACCTGGGGATGATGGATGTCACCGACTTTGACGCGGTAGTCAATCCCCCGGAGGCCGCGATCCTGGCCGTAGGCGCCGCGCGCAAGCGCTTCGTGCCCATTGACGGCCAGCCGGCTATCCGCGATCTCATGTCCCTGACCGTCTCGGCGGATCACCGCATCATCTACGGCGCGACTACCGCCCGCTTCCTCCAGGAGATCAAACGCCTGCTGCAAAATCCGTATTCGCTGCTCGGCTAAACCTTTGCCATGAAAGACCCCGATGGCAGGGCCATGCCCTGCCATCGGGGTCTTTCATGGCCTCTATGGCCGCCTCACTGGTAATAGCAGCGGTCCTCACTGCCCTCGTGCGCATGCCCAGGGTATATCGCGTCGCCGCAACATCAGCCGCAGCAGACTAATATATGGCCCCGGCGAGCCGACAGAGCAAAACCTGCCAGACAGGTTTTGCTCTGTCTTTTTTTCCTAACCATAAATTGCTACAATTGCACTTCCCAATTTATCTATCAACACTGTATACTTATTGCATCGCATAAGGTTTCTCCGGGGCATTTTCCAGGTTGGGGACCCCGAAAGCTGTTCCTGATCAGACCGAATCGCGTATTCTCACTGCTCAGTATGCTCTGTTAACTTCTTCCAGGGAGAACCATTTAATGAAAAAACTTCGCAGACTCCACCTCTTTTGTCTCTGCGCTGCCCTCGTCGCACTGATAAGCCTTTTACAGGGGCCATTGTTTGCTGCGCCGAGTGCCCATGCGGCCACTATTACGAAAGGTTATGATTCTACTCTCATCTTCGGCGCGCGCCCGCTATGGAAATATGCAAAAAAGATCGGCGGAGGGCAGATTCCGCCCTGCCTGAGCAGCGCATCACCGCCGCGCTGCTACAGCCCGCATCAGATCCGCGATGCCTATAATATCCAGCCCTTGCTCAATGCCGGCATCACGGGCAAGGGGCACACCATCGTCCTCATTGACGGCTCGACCAGCCCCACACTCCGCTCCGATGTCCATTTCTACGATCAACTCTATGGCCTGACCGATCCGAAAATCAATGTTATCGCGCCTTTCGGCGTCCCGCCTTTCGATCCGGGAGCCTACGTTGAGACGGCGCTGGATGTTGAGACGGCGCACTCGCTTGCGCCCGACGCCACCATCGATCTCGTCCTCGCCGACACGAGCAGCGCTCAGACGCCCGAGGACTTCGTAGCCGCGCTGCTCAGGGTCACAAAGTACGCCGTTGACAACAATCTGGGTGACGTGATTTCACAAAGCTTTGGCGTCGGAGAAACCTGTGTGAGCGCAGCCTACCTCCAGGCCGAGCACGCGGTGTTCAGCGAGGCGCGCGCTAAAAATATCACGGTGCTCGCCTCCGCAGGCGATAGCGGGGCCGGCGAAAGCGTCTGTCACGGCTCCAACATCACCTTCGGCAAGACCGTGGCTGTTCCCGCCGCTGATCCGCTGGCTACCGCTGTCGGTGGCACAACGCTGAACGCAACCCTGCACGCGGGCAACTACATCAGCGAGACCACCTGGAATGAGTGGAATCAGGGGGGCGGCGCTACCGGCGGCGGACTCAGCAACATTTTCTCGCGGCCCGGCTACCAGGATGGCATCGCCTCGCATGTCGGAGCGCATCGCGGAGTGCCCGATATCGCCTATGATGGCGACCCCTTCACTGGAGTTCCAGTTGTGCTCAGCGAATCGGGGGGTACGCTCATCGTCCCGGTTGGCGGAACAAGCGTCGGCTCGCCGGCCTGGGCCGCGATTGTCGCGCTGGCTAATCAGGCGGCGGGGAGACGCATCGGTTTCCTCAATAACGCCGTCTATCGCATCAGCCAGAGTGGCTCCTACCTGAGTGGCTTCCACGATATCACCACGGGCAACAATACGGTCAATACCTTCGATGAGAAGGGCAACCCTCTCACCATCCCGGGATTTCACGCTCATGCCGGCTGGGATGCCGTCACCGGGGTTGGCACGCCGAAGACAAGTTCACTTGTCTACCTGCTGGCACGCTATAGCTAGCGCCTTTACCTTCTCGGGCAAGATGGCCGCGCGACGAAGCCGTCGCAGGCTCGCACCATAGGCGCGAGCCTGCGACGGTTTCGCAACCCGCCTCCTACCACCATACCGGGAGCGTCGAAGTCGCAATGTGTGATTGGATTCAACCTTTGTAGTCGAGCGGCGTAATAGTGTAATATACACGAACATTCTTGAAGAAGATTTCTTCAACTGATACGCCGCCGAGGAGTGATGTGTGATGAGCGTCGATCCTAATCAGGACCCAAACCAGTCATACGGGGGCTATGGTGGCTATACGCCACCTTCGCAGCCGGATGATCCCTATGCCGGTCAGCAGGGTTATCAGGGTTATTACCAGCAACAACAGCAGCAGGGGACCGGCTATCAACAGGGAGGCTATCAGCAATCCTCCTATGGTCAGCAGCAGCAATACTACGAGCCGCCGCGCAGCGCATCCAGCAGGATCAGCTCGGGAGCCTTCGACGCGACATCGCTGCATATGGACGCGAAAAACGAGGCCGTTTTGAGCTACCTCTTCTGGTGGCTGAGCGGGCTGGTCTTCTTCCTCATCGAGCGCAAGAACAGCTTTGTGCGTTTCGCCGCCGCGCAGTCCTTCATCCTGCTAGGCGGAGCGTTCGTGCTGATTGTGCTTTTCAGACTGCTCACCCTCGTTCCGCTCATAGGGTTTGTGCTCAGCCCCGCCCTCACCTGCGCATTTTTCGTCGTGCTCATTCCGGCGGTGCTGCTCTGGATCTTCCTGATGGTGCAGGCGCGGCGGGGCATTAAAGTCAAACTGCCTATCGTCGGCGAGTACGCGGAGCGGCTCGTCAACAGATTTTCTAAGCCGCGCACCGTATAACCAGTTTTAAGGACAGGCGGAGCCTGGCGGCTCCCCCCGAAGGATGCATTGTGGTGTGTAGAGCAGGTGCAAAGTACCTGCTC
Source organism: Ktedonobacteraceae bacterium (assembly GCA_035294325.1). Taxonomy (GTDB): domain Bacteria; phylum Chloroflexota; class Ktedonobacteria; order Ktedonobacterales; family Ktedonobacteraceae; genus DATGLE01. The sequence continues at coordinate 25,256 of DATGLE010000216.1, forward strand.
TACACACCACAATGCATATAGCGAGCACAGCAGGTGCAAGCAAACGATGGTACGGGGAAGCGGACACATTCTTGTCAAGGTCGATAGAACTGGAAAGGCCGTATAAAAAGGGAGATCGAGGCAAAACGATCTTCTGGCTTTTTCGCCAGCGCCCGCAGCAGTACATTGTCGATAACGCCGGGGAGAGACGGATTGAACGCGCCGGGCGGCTGCGGCTGCATCTGCGTATGCAAGCGCCGCATAATCTGCTCGGTGGTTCCCTGAAACGGTGGCCGTCCGGTCAGGAGCTTATATGCCAGGACGGCCAGCCCATATTGATCCGAAGCAGGAGAAGCCTCGCCATGCCAGCGTTCGGGGGCCAGGTACTCGAAGGCTTCCACAGATGCCGGGAAGAAGGAGCCATCCTGCGGAATGGCAAAGTCGGTGAGCAGCAGGTCCAGGCGATCTAAATCTTCTGCCGGTGCGCTGATGAGCAGGTTAGATAATTTGAAGTTCTGGTAGGTGATATTGTGGTCATGCAGGAACTGGAGCGTCTCGCCAACCTGTAGAATGATATGCGCGACCTCTTGCAGCGAAAATGCCCGCTGGCCGCCGTGCGTCCGCAGCCAATCGCCCAGCGATCCTTCCGTACAGAACCTCATTGTCTTGTATATAAAGGGGGAGCCGCTGACATACGATCTTCCATAATGCAATACAGGGATGATATGTGGATGCTCCAGGGAGCCGATAAGATCCTTCTCCTGCTGGAAAAGGCTGACCTCCTCCATCGCTTCCTCCATCATCAGATAAGGGACCGAGTTGGTGGAGATCGCCTTGAGCGCGATATCCTGCTCCCGCAGGCGATCATAGGCGCGATAGGTCGCGCCAAACGTTCCTTCGCCGATCAGCGAGATGACGCGATAGCGGCCCATCTCATGGCCTTCTAACGATTTCTTCTCCACCTTTGGAGTCGGCGCGCGCTCCTTTTTCACAGCGCTTTCCTGCGGCCGTAAGGGCGACGTTACCTCTGGCGCGGGCAGAGGCAGCGGAGTCTGCGGAGTCAGGCGTATTCTGGCCGGGGCGCGCGAGACCGGTGGACGTGGCACAGGCGCCGGTGGGGACGATGATGGCGCTTTCCCGAGCGGAAGCGATGGTGGCGGAGGCGTCTGCGGAATGGTGGGCAGCGGCTCCGAGCGTGGAGATGGGGGCGTCAGAGGCGACGTTGTGGGCGGTATCGTTCTGGGAGGCTGAGAACGCAACCGGATCAAGGGAACATCCCGCGTGTACTTCTGGCCGACCTGTTGCAGGAGGCGTTGGAGAAACAGGCGATGGGCCGGATCCTCCTGGCCCAGAACGATAGCCAGCGGCACAAATGCCCCGCGCAGGAAGAGGGTAAACGCCTCCAGAGCGGTCATCACCGCGAGAGATCGATAGCCGGCAGCCTCCAATAGCATTACGAGATAGTGCCCCCGCTCTTTGTGAGCATCGATAATCAACACCTGGCGCGAACTCAGCAGCAGCTTCTCCCCGGCCGCTCTGGCCCCCGGCTCACCAGATGCCTGCTGCAATATGGTAAGCAAGGGACGGAGCACGGCATCCGGGTGATCGAATGAGAAGGAAATCTCCTGCGCCTCGATATTTATCATTGCCATTACCTCGCACCAGGATCGCGTCACGGAATGCAAGAGCCACACGTAGCATACTATAAAGTCGGGCAGATGAAAAGAGTCCGGGTTTATTTTGCCATAAGCGCAGCAAGATCGATACCAGTAGGAATAAATGGCTAACCCATGAGTATCCTCGTGGGCCGGTCTATGCCAGGCGCGAAAGCCAGTCCACATGCCGTTCTATAGAGAGGCAGCACGAAAGTGGCAAGGGACCGGGGGGACATTGGACCTTGCCACTATCGCGCGGTCCTCTGCTCTTTTTTTCCTGGCATGCCATGATCCTCCGGTCTTACTGTACAGACGCTAGAACACAACCGTCTTGTTGGCATATACCAGCACGCGGTCCCCGGTGTGCAGGCGCACGGCCTCGGCCAGCACGCGGCGCTCCACATCGCGCCCCTTGCGGACCAGATCCTCGACGGTATCGCGGTGATTGCAGTGAATGACATCCTGGGCGATAATCGGCCCCTCGTCAAGCTTATCGGTGACATAATGGGCGGTGGCGCCGATGAGCTTGACGCCGCGCTCGAATGCCTGCTGGTATGGCCTGGCGCCGACGAAGGCCGGCAGGAAGCTATGATGGATATTGATAATGCGATTGGGATAGGCGCTGACGAAGAAAGGCTCAAGGATCTGCATGTAGCGGGCCAGGATCAGAAAGTCCGCCTTGCCATAGATGAATTCGAGCATACGCTGCTGATCTTCCGCGCGGGCCTCTCGCCGGACAGGAAAATAGTGATAGGGGATGCTGTACATGCTGGCAAGCGCTTCCAGGTCGCGGTGGTTGCTGACGATAAAAGGAATGTCCATCGCCAGTTCGCCGCTTTTCCAGCGCCAGAGCAGGTCGACCAGGCAGTGGTCCAGTCTGGAGACCAGGATGCCGGCGCGCTTGCGCTGGCGGGAATAGTGCACGCTCCACTGCATAGCGAACGTATCGGCGATAGGCGTGAAGGCTTCAACCAGTTCGTGCTGGCTCAGCGTAAAGCTATCCTCGGCGAAGCTGATGCGCATAAAAAACGTGCCGCCAGCCGGATCCGTGGCATGCTGGTCGGATTCGACAATATTGCCCTGGTGCTCGAAGATGAAACGAGAAATGGCCGCGACGATCCCCGGCCGATCCGGACACGAGATCAAGAGCGTAATGGTATCTGTGTGAATGGACATCGTATCATAACCCTCCCACCGTTCTAAAAATTCTCTGATGGACGTGATTGTGTGGCACCGGCGCGGAGCGCCGGTGCCACACAATCACGTCCATCATTATACAACCCTTGTTGCGAAAGGCTACTCGAAGGGCTGAAGGTACTGGCGTTCCGCTTCCCACATCTCATCGAAGAGCGCACTGATCTCGGCCGGCGAGCAGACGGCGGCGCTGAGCGGATCGAGCAGCAGCGCGTAACGCGCCGCCTCCTTGTCGCGCATGAGCAGCGCCTCGCACATCAAATTGTGGATCGCCATGTGGCTGCGGTTGAGCGCCGCCAGTTGCTCGGGTAACGGACCGAAGTGGCAGGGCTGCACCCCATTCTGATCGACGAGGCAGGCCACCTCCACACAGCCATCGGGCAGGTTGTCGATCAATCCTTCATTGCGCACGTTGCCATAGATTACCTTCGGACGCCGCAGCGCCACCGCCTCGATGATATCGGCCCCGTACTCCAGGCTGCGCTGGAAAGGGATCTCGCGCGTGCCCGCCAGCATCTCGCGAATGGAGGCGTCATTGCGTTCGCGCCAGGTGGGCCAGTTGTTGGCATAGAAACCGGTCTCGCCGCGATAGCCCGCACGGCAGTAGCGCTCGATCAACTCTGGCCGCTTGCGGAAGTAGGGCACATACTCCGAAAAGTGCCCGCTGCTCTCGGTGACAAACGCGCCGAAGTGCAGCATGATCTCGAAGCGCACCGGATCGTGCTCGTAGATCTCCGGGATGCGCGCGCGCCGGCGCAGCAGGGGATACATATCCTCGCCATTGCGGCGCAGCAGCGTGAACCAGGCGTTATGGTTGATGCCGGCGCAGCGCCACTCCAGTTCCTCATAAGGCACCTCCAGGTACTCGGCCAGCAGCCGCGAAGTGCCCTGCACGCTGTGGCAGAGGCCCACGGTCCGCATGGTCGTGCCCCGCAGCGCGGCCAGCGTCAGGATCGACATGGGATTGGTGTAGTTGAGCACGGTGGCGTGCGGGCAGAGCTGCTCGGCATCACGCAGGATGTCGAGCCAGGCCGGTCCGGTGCGCAGCGCCTTGAAGATTCCCCCCGGGCCGATGGTGTCGCCGATACACTGGTTGATGCCATACTTCATGGGGATATCGAAGTCGTGGCGCACGTTTGCCAGGCCGGCCACTTCAATCGTGTTGATGAGGAAGTCGCTGCCGGCCAGCAGTTCGCGCCGCTTTGTGGACGCGCGTACAGACCAGCGCTTGCCGCTCTTCGCCACGAGGCGTTCGGCGATCTGCCGCGCCAGATCCAGTCGCGCCTCATCGATATCGACAAGGGCGAAGCAGCCTTCGTCCAGTCCTTCGATGTGCAAAATATCGGTCATGAGCTGGCGGGCGAACACCGTGCTCCCCGCACCCAGGATCGTTATGTATGGCATCGCCAACAATGCTCCTTGCTAGTATGAGTATGTCCGATTTCCAACATCATCGCATGCTTGCACCTGCGGCTCTCGCTTTAAACAGGTAGTGTGGTGTGGGGTCAGGCGCTTTTCGCCTGACCCCACACCGCACTATTCATTCCTGGCACGACTCCGCTGCGCGAAGGCCCGGCCAGAGCAGGCGAGGATGCAAAGCATCGGATACCCTCTAAATGATGTTCCATGTTACGCAAATACAGGCACCGCTCACGAAGGGGCAGGCCCCGTCGATTGACGCACAATAAGCTTTGTCGGCACGACGAGCGGAGAAACGTCCCCATTGTTCTCGATCATAGCGATCAGACGCCGTACAGCACCGGCGCCGATAGACTGGCGATCCAGTCGTACCGTCGTAAGCGGAGGCGCGATGTATTTGCAGAGATCGATATCATCGAAGCCGGTCACAGAGATATCATCCGGCACACGCAGGCCGCGCTCATAGAGAGCATGCAGCACGCCCAGCGCCATCATGTCGCTGCCAGCAACAATAGCGGTGAAATCGCGCCGCTCGTCGAGCAGGGCCGTAGCAGCGGCATACGCATCTTCCGTATTCCATCCGCACTCGCGCAGCAGTCCGGGGTTCATCGCCAGCCCCGACATTGCCAGCCCTTGCTGGCAGCCAAGCAGTCGTTCCGCGCCGGATAGCGCGGTTGACCTTCCCAGCAGGAACGCAATGCGCCTGTGCCCAAGCCGGATCAGATGTTGCGTGACCTGGCGCGCACCATCCATATAATCAGGCTTGACGTAGGTAGCGTGCGGCCCCTGCCCCATATGATCGATGAAGACCGTGGGGATCGGCGCCTCGACCAGCGCGGCGATGCGCGGATCGGCCGGATTGGCACAAAGGGCGAGCACCCCCGCTATATGGCGCGTTTGCAGGCTGCGGATGTAGTCATTCCGGGAGGAACCATGTGGCCGCGAAGGCAGAACGAGATCGTAACCGGCCTCGGCTACTTCGGTCTCGATATTTTTCAGAAGGCCCAGATGATAGTAGTGCCGCGTCGGTTCAAGCTGCGTGAGCAGCCCGCTATCATCAAAAAAAGATCCCAGGGCGATTGCTCGCGAGCGCTGCCGCGCCAGGTTCTGGGCTACGATATTTGGCTCGTAACCAAGCGAGGCGACAGCATCGTGGATCCGCTTCTTTGTCTCTTCGCTCACATAAGCGGAGCCGTTGAGCGCCCGCGAGACCGTCGCGCGCGAGACACCGGCCAGGCGAGCCACTTGCTCACTCGTGACCATACAATTTCCTCTCCATATCATGATGAACGCGCTTACATACAATATTACCTTACTGAGCAGCTATTTTTCAAGGCTCTGATAGCAGAGACAGGGATAATTAAAAGTTGTGGCAAGAGACTTCATCGCACGACTCCGCGTAGAGATCATTCCCGGATGATTTTCTTAAACTTCATAATCGTCCTGCTGCATAGATCTTGCTCCCCCGGCTGACATACGCTGGCATCCTTTATTTCTATCCGGCGCTCCAGGTTACAGCCGTATGTTACAGCGTTAGAATCGTCCGGCTCTCAGATTAATTTTCTGAACATGCCTATGCCCGCCGCTCCACGCCAGAGATGATATACTACGGATATGTTCATTGAACGTAACTATTCAACCCGATGGACATGTTTTTGTGCGCCTGCGGCGCACCCCCTGGCGAAGAGTCTGCGGGCACAGCGCCGCAGACTCTTCCTCCTGGCGAGCCGCGCAGCGGTGAGCGGTCAGCGAAACAGGCACATGGCATTATTCAGGTTCCCTTGCCGCCTCCGGCGGCTTCGCAGTCAGGGAAAGAGGTCTTTGTGATGATAACACCTTCCTCGGTTCTGCTGCCACCGGGTGGGCAGCGCATCCTTGTCATGATGGCACATCCCGACGATGCCGAGTTTATTTGCGGCGGAACCGTCGCACGGCTGGTGCAGGAGGGTCGCGAGGTACATTATTTGCTGGTGACGCGCGGCGATAAGGGGAACTATGATCCTGACATGACGGCGGAGCGCCTGATGGTCATTCGTGAAGAGGAGCAGCGGCGCGCTGCTGCTGTGCTTGGCGTACAATCGGTGACGTTTCTGGAGGGATACCGCGATGGCGAGGTAGAGGTGTCGCTGACATTGCGCAAGGCGCTGGCGCTTGAGGTGCGCAAAATTCGCCCCGATATCGTCTTTAGCTTCGATCCCTGGAAGATGTATGAGCACCACCCCGACCATCGCGCCACGGCGACCTGTTCGCTGGATGCACTGGTGGCCGCGCGCAGCCCGATGTATTTCCCCGAGCAACTACGCGACGGCATTACGCCGCATCGCGTGAGACAGGTCTATTTCTTTTCCACAGATCGGCCCAACCATTGGGTTGACATCAGCGAGGTCATCGATAAGAAGATCGAGGCGCTGCGCTGTCACGTCACCCAGACGAAAAATATGGAGCTTGACGCATACGTGCGGCGCCACGCCACTATTGCCGGCATCGAACAGCATTATGAACTGGCCGAGTCCTTCCATCACTATGTGCCGGGGTAACGACATCTCGATATTGATCTACGAAAACCATGCATAAAACGTGATACTAAGAGAATGTCGGATGCGCGACCCCCTGGCTGACTCGCGCCTGCCGCGAGACTAAATGCTATAATTTGTGGCGTTACGACATCGTTCGATGGCACGTTGCTATCTATGGACTATGCTGTAAATGGCACTCTACATCTCATCATCCCTGCTCTGCCAGGGGGAGTTTTCCTGATGAAACTGACCTGCCTCTGGTCTTCTGGGCTGCGCCGCTATCGTGATGAGCCAGAAGCAACACAAGAACAAAACGGCGTCGAGACGCCTCGTCAGCCCGAACTTCTGATAACGGAGCAAGAAGCGCAGCCGGCGCTTACTCCAGAGCAGGATAGCGCAGAAACGCCCATAGAACGGCAAGCAGTAGATAGCGTAAATCATTCATCATCTACAGAGCCGGCACGCGCTCCTCAGCAACAGGCGGGGATGACAAGAGGGAAAGCCATCGTCCTGATGATGGTGCTTTTCATCCTGCTCTGGCAGAGCATCAACAATGGGATGGCACAGTTCATCGGTCCCCAGGGCTGGGCTTATGTTCTCGGAGGCCCGGTTGCCAGCAGTGCCTCCAACCCCCTGACCGATGCCGGGCTGCAACCGGGCCGAACTTCCGCACGAGGTCTGGCCGGTCAGAGTGCACATATCACGCCCCAGGAGTATATTGACCGCATCATACAGAGCATGACGCTCGATCAGAAGCTTGGGCAGATGATGATCGTACAGTTCCTTGGCGCATCGTATTCGCTGCCCATCAGCACGATGATTAGCCAGTACAACGTCGGCGCCGTGCTGCTCTACACCACCAATGGCAATATTGTCAGCAAAGCGCAGCTCAAAGGACTCATCCAGCAGATGAAGCACAATAGCGCGATCCCTCTGGTCGTCGCCGTCGATCAGGAGGGGGGCGTCGTGGATCGCCTGGCGAAACTGGATGGTCCCCGGCCTTCTGAGGCGCAGATCGGCGCAACGAACAATCCCGCCCGCGCCAGGGCAGCCGGCATTCAGGATGCACAAGACCTCGCATCCTATGGTTTTAACCTCAACCTCGCGCCGGTTGTCGATGTAGACAGGGTATACAATCCACAATTGTATACGCGCACCTACAGCGACAACCCCGCTATCGTGACCAGCATGGCCGCGGCTTATTTGCGCGGGTTGCAGCAAAGCGGCAAAGTGATCGGCGCGCTCAAACACTTTCCGGGACTCGGCGACGTGAGCATCGATCCGCACGTTGGCGTGCCGGATCTGAAAGCCTCCAGAAGCGATCTGGAGCAGATCGACTGGGCGCCCTATCGCACACTCATCCGTCAGGGTCTTGTACACGCCGTCCTGGTGACGCATGAACTGGTCGCCGCTGTCGATCCTGCTCAGCCCTCCACGCTCTCTTCCAAACTCGTGACCGGCATCCTGCGGAACGAACTGGGCTTCCAGGGAGTGATTATCACCGATAGCCTGACGATGGAGGGCATTACCGCTTATTACCCGGAGGACCAGGCAGCGGCACTCGCGGTTGAGGCCGGCTGCGATCTCCTGATGGGCGCCTCCAGCCCGGAAGACGTTGGCGCCATGATAAGCGGTATCAAGCAGGCCATGAGCGAAGGCAAGATCAGCCAGCAGCGAATTGACGCTTCGGTACGCCGCATTTTGATGATGAAGTACGCAATGGGACTGCTCCCAATACCAGAACAATGAACAAATTATGATGCTTAAAAATAGAGAGGTTAGCAATGCCTGGTCCATCCACAATCAGATCAACACTCGATACGCTCTGCTCAACGCTGGAGAAGAATAGAGACACCCTGCTCATTGCCCTGGTCGTTCTCGAAACCGCGCTCGTCATTCTGGCGCTGGTCCCGGCGCAACTGTGGGCGCGCCTGCTGCCGCAATCGTCGAGCGCCACACTGGATGGTCCGTTTCCTCCGGCTATCGCTCCCGTGATTACAGCGTTAATTTATCTCTCGCCAACGTTTATTGGTCTGATAAGCCGCAACTGGCAGCAGGCATTGCTCTATGCCACGCTGCCAGCGTGGATCGGACTGGGGCTTTTTTTGATCGCCGCGACCTTCAAGATTGGCGCCTTCTATCTCCTCTCAACCGACCATGATCACATTACTGCCAGTGTGAGCATGCTCGAAATGTTCATTGTCCTGGGGGGGATTGGTTGGCTAGGACGGTACGTATTCAAATTGCAGTGACACTCCCATCGCCTTTAGGTTGATGGGTTTCTGAGCAACATCCTACAGGCGGCCTGTCTCTAAAGAGACCGTATTAATGATACGTGGTTGAGCACAGGACTTATTCAGACAACATGGGGGCGTGCCGGCCCTCCTACTACGCCTGATCGAGCCAGGACGTAGATACGTGACCATGCGAGGGAACGTCACCTTTTCTCCATAAGCAAGCGGGTGCATGTTGACCGAGCCAACCAGATCCCGATGCCCACGAAAACCGCAGCGTTTGCAATCCCATCGTCTGCCTTTCGGCTTATACCTTTGAAACTCCTATGCATGAAACGATTGTCTCAGCGAAAGCAAGCGTTATCTGATAATCCTTAGAACTACTACGTTGCTTCCAGATATATTTTACCATACTAGAATAACTTTTGCAATACTTAGATGCATTTAGCTTCATGCTGATTGACTGAGCATGCCATTCGTAGTACAATGCCTTAAACTGATTATTTGGGAGATTGTCGTATGCCACAAGGCGAGAACTGGCTTACAACCGACGAAATAGCCAAAGACCTAAAGGTAAATGTCAATACTGTTCGAAGATGGATACAATCAGGTGAACTGCCGGCAGTGGATGTAGGCGGAGAGTATCGCATCTCTCGCAAGGACTACGATGATTTTCTGCAACGCAGAAGGATAGACAAACGGAGATAACCATGCCAAATGATTTGATATGGTTGAGCAGACGCTACTGCATATCGTGTTCTGGCCCTGATGTATTTATTTATCACCGCACACATTCGTAGGAGAAATGAACAAAAAGAGGGCTAAGCGGGGGTTTATTTTCTCTACCAGGAGACGTTTGAAAATCGATCAGTTGAGAAATCAGTTCTTCGGAGACGGAGATAAGGATGTGAGCAAGGTCGAAGATGGGACCGGGACAAACATTGCTGCCCAGAATGGCTCTGAGACTGCTGCGCCAGTTAGAGCAGGTTTCGTCACGACACCCGCTATAGCGGAGACGACGGTAGCTCCGGGTGAAGCCGAGGCACGCAGCCTGCTCAAGCGCACGCCCGATAGCTACCTGTTCAATCAGGCATACGGACTCTGGTTCTTTATAGCCTGGTTCTTCCTGATCCTGATTATCACCCATGAAGTATCAGCCGAGCAGTATGGCATCTTCGCCATCGCACTGACTGCCTACAACACCATCCTCTATATCATCGCGTTCGGCTTTGAGGACGCTACGACGACCTATATTCCACGCGTTTTTGCCGAACACGGGCGCGCATCCGCCGCACTGCTGATGCGGAAATTGCTGGCGCTGCGCCTGGGCGTTCTCGCTGTGAGCGTGGTTATTATGCTTTTCGCCTTGCCCGCGCTCGCTATGTTTATCGCTCTGATGCCCTTCAAAGGCGCCGCTGGCGTCGCTGCCAGCCTGCGCAACCCGGAATTGCTCTCGCACGTTATTCCTATCGTTGTGTATGTCGTGGGCAGCAGCCTCAATAGCCTGCTCAATGCGCTCTGCGCGGCGCTGATGCGTATGCGCATCGTCTTTGTTATCGGCAGCGTCACGCAGCTTGTCGTCCTGGTCGTGGGCTTCGTGGTGCTGCGGTTAGGCTCTGGCATTAACGGGATGCTCTGGCTGCTCGCCATCACCTCTCTGCTCAATGCGGCCGCCTTCGCGATCTGGCTGGCGCCTTTTATCTTCACGCGCCGCGTACCCAAAGCAACCGGCCAGATCGCACCAATCTATAACCAGCCCCTGGCGCCGCTGCTCAAGCTTGGCATTTCCGCATGGTTAACCAACCTGGTGACGGGCGCGCTGCTCAAGCAGCTCTCGATCATCCTGCTCGGCATCTTCGCCATCTCGGTAGTTGAGATTGGCTATTTTAACCTCTCATACCAGCTTGCCGACTCGGCCAACCTGCTGCTCGTCGCCGGCTTCGCGGGCGTGAGCGGCTCGGCGCTGGCGGCGGCCTTTGTGGGCCGGAACTATGAACGCCTCTCACGTTCGTGGCAGGCGCTGATTAAGGTGGAGACGCTGCTGGCCGCGCCGGTGCTGGTCTTCTGTCTCTTTAACGCCCCCAATATCGCGCATGCATTGTACGGCAGCAAGTTCGATGCCGTCGGCCCGCTGCTGGCGATTTTCCTGTTCTTCAATATTCTCGTGCGCGTCCTCGGCACGACTATCCATCAATACGCGCTCTACGTGCTCAACAAGGCGCGCCTGGTGGTACTCAGCTTCTGGGTTGGCATGGTCGCTGTGGCGCTGCTGGGCGTCCTGCTCATTCCGCGCTTCGGGCCGGCGGGCGCGCTGTTCGCCGATGGCGTCGCCAAGACGATTACGGGCGCGCTGCTGCTCGTATTCCTATGGCGCGACCTGCCGCACAAGTATCCGCTCAATTTTACGCTGCGTTTCCTGCTGGCCCTGGTCCTGGCCGCGCTGCCGAGCATCCTGTGGCATCCCTCGGATCACATCCTGCTGGCGCTTTCGGGCTGCCTCTTCCTGGCGCTCTGCTTCGGGCTGCTGCTCTGGATCAAGCCGCTGAGCAGCGAGGATATAATGATGATTGAGGGTCTGAACCCCCGGCTGGTGCGCTATATACGCTGGTTCGCACAGAAGCAGTGAAAAATGCTATCAATCAAGATCGGCAATCCGCTGCTCGTGCGTAGCTGCACGATTGATCGCACAGCTACGCACGGAGAATATTACCGACATTGTTTGCTGAACATCATAAACATACGCGGCATCAAAAATCTTATGACTATAGGAAATCCAGACAATGTGGCCCAGAAGAAAACTCGAACCACTTGATCCCAGGCTGGTCATCCATGCCTACTCCCAGGGTATCTTCCCGATGGCCGATCACCAGGGCAGGATCCACTGGTACGCGCCTGATCCGCGCGCCGTTCTGGAGCACGACAACCTGCACGTCTCTCGCTCGCTGCGCGCCACACTGCGCAAGGGCATCTACGAGGTGCGCATGGATACGGCTTTTGAGCAGGTCATGCGCTGCTGCGCTCAACGGGAGGAGACGTGGATCAACGAGGAATTTATCAAAGCCTACACACGCCTGCACTATGCCGGGCTGGCACACAGCGTCGAAGCCTGGAAAGAGGGTGCGCTCGTCGGCGGCCTGTACGGAGTGGCGCTCGGCGGAGCGTTTATGGGTGAGAGCATGTTTTCGCGCGCTACAGATGCCTCGAAGGTGTGTCTGGTGGCCCTGGTCGAACATCTGAAGGCGCACGGCTACGTGCTGCACGATACGCAATTTCTGACGCCGCACCTGGCATCACTGGGCGTCACGGAGATTCCGCGCAGCGTCTACGAACGGCGCCTGAAGGAGGCGCTGCGCCTGCATTGCTCCTGGCGCTAACCGGCATCTACGCCGGTTTAAGAAAATAATTCTGTAATCATCTCTATGCACATTCTATTAGCGATTAAACCGCATCACCCTACCTGGTGCTCGGATTCGATCACATCGGGCAGCGCGTCTTCCTCATCTTCATACTCTTCTTCCTCTTCCCGCATCTCCTCCATGCGCCGCTGGTCCTCCAGGAGCGAGTGCTGCTCCATCTGATTGAGCCACTTGAAGAAAAGCGGCGTCATGATGATGAGGTCGACCACGCCGGGGAAGAGCAGCATTGCTCCGCTGGCGGCCTGATCCGAGTATTCTGGCAGGCCCAGGCCAGGCGGGACGCTGTAGTGAGGATAGATGGTCGTGCCACTGAAGACCAGCAGGAAGGCGAAGATCTCAAAGGGGATGCCATCAAAGAAGACGTAGAGCATCTCCGCGGGATAGCTCATCCAGCGCAGTTCATCTACGGATCCCATAATCGGCCACCAGTTCAGGAACGAGAAGAGGAACAGCATGAGCATCTGTAGATGGTAGAGCGCCTCATTGTTCATGGCGATATCGTAGACCGTCGGCGTGTGCCAGATGATAAAGCAGAGGTTGAAGATGATCGAGGCGACCAGCGGGCGCATCAGCACATTGAGCGCTTTATCGATGACCGGCAGCTCAACCAGCGGGCGCAGCATGATACCGGGAGAGCCGAGCAGGATGAGCGGGGCACACAGCGTTGTCAGGAGGACGACCTGGCTCATATGGAGCAGGAAGAGCTGCGTGCGCGCGATGGTGTCGAGGGGAGTTAGCAGCAGGAAACCGGCAATAATGATGGCAGAGAAGAAACAGGTCACATGATACCATCGCACAGGCGCTTCTCGCGGATTCCGAGCGTGGCGCCTGCGCGCCTGTCTCAATCCCACAACGTAGAGCAGGCATAAAATCAGCAGGACGGCGAGGCCGCCGGGATTCCAGGGCCATACCATAGAGAGACCGTTGGACATTGCAGGCTCCAATTTATGTAACATAGAGAAATTTTCGATACCATTCCACCGCTTAGTATAGTGCAGCGCGCAAAACCGTGCAAATGTCGCGTCACCCCGGGACCTTCGCGCATTCTTCGTCCCACAACAAACGAGCAGGGATGTGTATCTGATGCCCGGCACCTTTATCCCCTCATTGAACACTCGGGCGGCTCTGCCGTACTACAGGTATATTTTAATGTATGGCCCATACATTAAAATATACCCGGCAAGCGCCGCAGGCGCGAGCAGGGGAGAAGGCCGGAAATAATATTACATTGGACGAAACTCGACGGATGTGGTAAGATTCTACCAGAGACAGACCTCCTCGGCGTCTCCTCACTGGTACAACAGCATACGCTCCTCAAATAATTTCAGCCGCAAATACGTCAGCTATTTCCGCGATTACGCAACGTCCTATCCTGTAAACGGGAGAAACGTTGGTACATCGTTACTCAGGAAAAGGCATCATCGTATCGGGCCGAAATTTTTGAAACGTAAAGAATGTTGTATCGAAAAAGGCGTATCTTAAAGAGCCGCCTCGGACGTATATGTAGTAATTGAGCGTTGAGGATCGCTCAGGATACGCTTAAAGGATCATAGCGCGTCCGTTTATTCATCGAGGGAGTATCACTACTATGCCGGAAAACACTTCTTACACAACGGGAGATACAACCGGAGATACAGAATTCCAACGCCTGATTTCAATGGGGTTCTCGGAAATTGAAGCTGCGCGGCTTATTCATATGAAAGAACATGTTAACGAGCAGATCGAATATCGCGAGATGCTTGAAGAAAGTCGTCGCCTCGATTTTATCCGCTGGCTTATTGAGCATGACCGCATCAGCAAGTAGTCAGGAGTGTTGATCGTCTGCTCGCTTTATCAGGAGCAGGTATTATACCAGTCAGAAGCGGAGGGCACATTTTGTGGCCCTCCGTCTTTTGTTAATGCCATGTGCAAGTTTCGCTGACGGCTCACCGCTGCGCGCCTCGCCAGGGTGAAGAGTGTGCGGGCACAGCGCCGCAGGCGCTGTGCCCGCACACTCTTCA
>DATGLE010000217.1:0-7883 GCA_035294325.1 Ktedonobacteraceae bacterium
TGATCTTCTTCGGCAAGGCTACGATCTTCTTCAAGGCGATGCGCAAGCCGGTACCACAGCAAATCCAGGAGTTTATCGGTTAGATATGTCTGATATCTATATCGAACTGGGTGGCAAGAAGGCCATTGCCTGGTCGCTGGAGTGGCCGGGGTGGTGCCGCATTCGCACGAGTGAGGCGGCGGCGATACAGGCATTGATCGAAACCGAGGTGCGCTATAGCCAGATCGCGCAGCGTGCCGGGCTGGAGTTTGCCCCTGGTGAACTCGTGGTGGTGGAACGTCTTCCTGGTGATGTTAACACTGCATGGGGAGTGCCCTCGGTGCTGGCTCCTGCCGAAACCAGACCAATCGATGCCCAGACTGCACAGCGCTATGTGGCGCTGCTGCGCGCATCATGGGATCTCCTGGATGATGTTGTCGCGGCCTCACCGGCGCAACTGCGCAAAGGTCCGCGCGGTGGCGGCCGTGACCGCGACGAAATATGGCGCCACGTCATCGAGGCAGAACGGGTATATGCGCGCAAGATCGGAGTGCGACATCCACCGTTTGATGTGAATGACCGCGACGCTCTCAGAGCCATGCGAGAAGAGATCGCTGCTGTGCTAAGTCAGCCCTCCAGCGGTGAGCCTCTGGTTTCCGGGGGATGGAACGCCAGCTACGCGATCCGGCGCATAGCGTGGCATGTGGTCGATCACATCTGGGAGATCGAAGACCGCCGGGGCTAATCTTTCCTCGACTACTCAGCGCCTGCGGCGCTTCGCAAGCGTGAGAGGTGGGTGCGGCCGGGGCGGACGCCGTCCGCCCCGGCCGCACCCACCTCTCACGGATAAGCTGCCTTCGGTGGCAAAGGGATCGGAAAAATTTACTACCAGAAGAGGCGACGGCGCGTGCGGGGTCGCCGCACATAGCTGCCGCGGCGATAGTAATAGCGCTCATAGTAGGGCCGATAGTAGCGCCGATACACCAGGCCGCTCCAGAGGGCTACCAGGATCGCAGCCACAATAATCGAACTGATCAAGGGAATGCCGTCCAGGCGCGGTTCGCCCGCGATAGAGAAATGCAGTACGCCAACGATGATGAACATAGCAATAAATCCGACAATGGCGGCACCAATTATGCCATCGGGCGCTCTTCTACGCGCGATCAACTCACCGATAACGCCGATAATTATCGCAAGGATAATCCATATTATCAAATCGGTCAGAGTGATAACCATCTATTTTTTCCCTCCTCGTTCGCGCAGCCCTTATCCTGATACAGAACTTGCTGCGCATCACTTCTTACTGCTATCACGGATAAGCACGTCATCTGGCTTCAAACGCGCTGCATCTTCATCGCCTGCCGCTGCGCCAGTTTCGCCGTCACCCAGCGAAACAGGGCAATGAAGACGAAAAGGTAAATAGCGCCCTCAAGGTAGCCGCCAAGCACATCCAGAAGCCAGTGATCACCCTCCAGGATGCGTGAAAAGCCAATGGTGAGCAGCGCATACACGGCGAACAGTTGCAGAGGGATCAGCAGCCAGCGGTAGCGCCACTCGCGCACGGGTTTAGTAAAGCTCAGGTACAGCAGGCTCCCGTAGTAGAGGGTATCAAACTCGGTATGGCCCGAAGGAAAGGTAGGATAGGGTACGAGGGGCGTATATACATGGATAGGATAGTGATGAGGATCTGGTCGTGGCCTGTTCACCAGCAGTTCAGTAATTCCTTGCAGGCCATATGAGATGCCAACGGTCAACGCCAGAAAAACGGCGGCTTTGATCCAGTTCAGGGGCGATCTCCCTCTCAGGTGAAAGATCAGAGCCATCAGCAACATCCAGCCCACCCAGATAATCATGGCGATCAGAGAAGGGCCAATATTATTAAGGATACTGGGGAATACCAGCGCGTCACGCAGCCAGGGCATGAGATGAAAGCCCTGCACCGTTTCAGTCGTAGTCAGTTCAAAGGGATAGGGCTGCGGGTGTCCATGAATAGTGACACAGCCTATTATATAGATAATGAAGCCAATCACCCAGAACACAGCCTCAACACGGTAACGCCGCTCTGCCTTCCGGCGATCCTCGCCGCCCGCCGTTCTGTCCCTGGTCGGCAATTGTGTGCCTTTAGAATGAGTTATGCTATGCATTGTCGTCCTCTCAGTAAGTGTCTGATTCTCGATACCCTCGCTTGCTCGCGCCTGCGGCGCGAGCCTTTGGGGGAGTGTTGTTGCGAACAATACGCTGCGCGCATTGTTCGCAACAACACTTCCCCTCTTCGGCGCGGAGCAGCCGCGCGGCCATTCCTCAGTAAGTGTCTGATTCTCGACACCTTCGTGTGCTCACGCCTGCGGCGCTCGTTTGACGGATGCTGCGGATCCGCCGCGCCAGTACCCGGCCAGAGAGTGCGAAGACGCTGAGAAGCAGACACGCTCTCATACCAATCGTTACAAACACGAAAATTCACATGGGATGATCTCTATACATCAGGTACGGATCAAATAGCATGAGAGGATGCAACTTTATAGCATTCGTTCAGGCTCTGGATGATAGTATCCTGCGCACCATATAGCCGAAAGCCCCTACAATGGCGACTATAGCCACCATTGCCAGCAGCAGCGGCACAGAGGAGGTTGTTGTTGGCGGCGGAGGCGCGGGCACAGGCGCTCGCTCGTGTGGATCCGCATGACGACGAGCGAGTTCCAGCTTCAGGCTCTCCTCGCCTTTCGCCATCGCCCAGCGGTGATTGGCGGCGAAGATCGGCTTGATAAGGAACGAGCCATAGCGCAATAGAGGCTTCTCAGCGCTGATCTTCCAGTCGTATGTCATATCCACCCATTCACCCTCCTGCTTGAAGGTCCAGATACCGCGCCCATCAAAATCGCCCCACGCCACCAGCGTGAAGCCATCCTCGCGTACATCGGTCACGCGGAATTGCCAGCGCAACGTGTAAGGCAGCCAGCCTTTGGTATAGAGGGAGACGACCTTGCCCAACCCGTTTTCGTCGCCTTTCTCCAGCACCTCTACGTCGAGATACACCGAGGGCCACCAGCGCACCAGGTCAGCGGCATCACCAAGGATATCGCTCACTTCGCGTATAGTGCCCGGCACCCGCCACTGCGTAATGAAATGGTAATCGTTACTTGCCATACGATGCTCCTATAAAACTATGCCCCTGTTGCTCAAGCAACTTCCTGGCACGTAGCACATCTTTCACCAGAATATAATCGGTGTCGAAGGTTGAGACGGCGAAGATGGAAACTCCACCTTCGGCCAGAGGGACAGCCAGGGAGGCGAGAATACCCGTGAGCGAGAAGTCCAGCGGCCCCTGCACCTTGATCGCTCGCCAGCCGCGCTCACAGTGTATATCCTGTGGAACGGAGGAGAAAGGGCAGACAATAGAAAGCTCATCAGCGGTACAGGTGATGGACACGAATGTTCTCCGTGCCAGCGCCCAGGATGGCACGTCGTAGTGTGGCGCGAGGCGACAAATCGCATATTCATCTGGCAGCACTATCAGCTTCATAAACGCCTAAGGCTCCGCGAGGATGACGGCCTTCAAGGCATTGCCCGGCCGGGCAACCAGGCCGAATGCCCGGGCAGCATCTTGCAGCGCGAAACGATGCGTAATCACCGTTTCCGCGCGGATCCGCCCGCTGCGCAACAATTCCAGGGCCTGCCGCGTCTCATAAGGCCCGGCGGAATAGCTGGTGCGCAGCGTGATTTCTTGAAAGAAGAGATGATTGGGCATTACGGGCAGCTTCTCCTCGGGCGCCGGAGGCGCGTAGAGCAGGACCGTTCCCCCCGGACTCACCAGTTCAAGCCCCTGCTGCATGGCTGCTATTTTGGATGGGGTGACGATCACGATATCGGGCCGGCGTCCATCGTTCACGGCGTAGACCTGCTCCAGCAGGGGCGCGACATCGGGATCGAGCGCGACATCGGCGCCCATCTCCAGTGCACGCTCGCGCCGGTACGCGATGGGATCAACAACGATGACGCGCAGCGCGCCCCGCAGGCGAGCCAGTTGCGCCAGCATTTGCCCGTTGCTGCCGGCGCCCAGTATGAGCACACTATCGCCGGCCTGCATCATCGCCCGTTCTATGCCGCGCACACAGCAGCCCAGCGGCTCGATCAGCGTGGCCGCCTCGAACGAGAGGTCATCGGGCAGCGGCAGCACGTCAAGCTGCACATTCAGCGCCGGCACGCGCACATACTCGGCCAGGCCGCCGGGATCGAGTCGCGTGCGGCGAAACGTGGCGCACTGCGAAAACGCTCCGCGCTGGCAGAAGTGACAGACCATACAGGGGACATGATGATGAAAAAATACACGCTGCCCCGGCGCGAATTGCTGCACGCCCGCGCCCACGGCCACGACCACGCCAGCCGGCTCGTGTCCCGGGTAGAGCGGCGCGCGCGGGCGCATGTACCATTCCATCACGTCGCTCGCGCACAGGCCACAGGCGTGCAACTTCACCAGCAGTTCACCCGGTCCGATCTCCGGCACGGGCATCTCCACAATACGGACATCATCATTGCTGTGGTATTCAACAACTCGCATAGCTGCTACCTTTGCGCCGGCACAACGCAGAGGAAGCCGAAAGGCTCCTCGCCGAGCGTAAAAAACTGGTGGACGGCGTTGCCGGAGATATAGACCACATCGCCCGCGTTCAACTCGTGTTCCTCATCGTCCAGGCGCAGGCGCGCGCGGCCATGCAGGATATAGACGCCGTGATCGTGGGCGTGCTGGTCGAGCGAGGTATGGCCCCCGGGCTGCACGGCGAAGTAGCGCAGATGGAAGTTGGGCGAGTGCTCATCGTTGCCGATCAGGATCTGGCGCGTGGCGCGGTCAGCACCGCTATTCTGCGGACCATAGGCGCGCACCGCGACCCCCTGCCAGCGTAACTCACCCTGCTCTCTTTTATCGTAGCGGTGAATAGCACTCATTAACTATCTCTCCTCTTCTTCGGACATGTCATCCTTCGCTGCCGCTCAGGATCTGCGTGTGCGGCCAGCGGATCCTTCGTTGCGCTGCGCTCCACTCAGGATGACATGGAGCGCAGGATGACATGTCCGGACTCGATTAGTATCTTTCTACAGGCATTGTAGCAGAGGCAGCGCAACGAGTACAAATGAATCTATCCAGAACCCCTTCCCTTCACGCGCCGGCCCACCGCCCATAACGCCCGGAACACGTCATCGGCGATATCAGTGGTCTCCAGCAGCGCGGCCAGCCGGGCGAGGCTCCGCTCATCGCAGGCGAGTTGCGCCAGCACCTCCGCAATGCCCTGACGCACAGATCGATCAATGCGCGTCGCCGACAGAAGATCGAGCAGAGGTGGGACGATGGCGCTCTCCCCCAAAGCGCAGAGCAGCCTGACGATATTCTGCCCGCGATAACGATCAATATTCTCAGAGGCGAGCAAGCCGACGAGTTCGTGGGCAATCTCCTGTTTGTCCAGGGTATCGTGATCGCTCAGATTGCCCAGTGCGTGCACGATATGCAAAAGAATATCCTGATTTATATTGGGATCAACCAGAAACCTGAGCAAATCCGGGGCCACATAGCTCATGCCCAGCATACCCAGCGCGGCCGCAATGCTGGCGCGGAGGTTCTGATCGAGATGCTGATCTGCCCACAGTTCGCTTAACGTCTGCGCCACGCACTCTACAACCCCCAGATGGCCCAGCGCTATCGCTGCACTCGTGCGCACGCAGGCTTCAACCTGCGTATCTGTAAGAAGTCTCAAGAGCGCGGGGGCCGTGCTCTGCCTGCGTATTGTGCCCAGCGTTTGAGCGATACTACAGCGCACCTCAGCCCTGATAGAGTCATCAAAAAGCAGGTTTAGCAGATAACCGGCAGGGATAACATCCTCCCGAAAGGATCCCAGGGCCGTAACAATCCGCCGGCGTACATAGGTATTATCATAATTATCTCGCAGTATATCCATCATTACGGGAATAACTTCCTGCTTTCCCAACTGACCCAGCACTTTTGCCGCGCTTGCCCGAACATGCCAGTCGAGCCTGACATCGGTAAGCAGGTCCTGCAATGCAGGCGCCACGCCGGGATTGCCGAGAATACCCAGAGCAACGACAATGCTCTGCTGCACCAGTGCATTCGCACGCGTATCATCGAGCAGTTGAACCAGCGCGGCGGCGATGTCCTGATCGCCGAGCAAGCCGAGCGTCAGCGCGATACTCTGCTGCACATACATATCCTCCTGCTTATCCGCGAGCAGGCGCAGAAGTGTGGGAGCAACCCCGCGTTCTCCCAGCACACCGAGGACGCGTGCAATGATAATACGGATATAGCGCCCGGTTTGCCTCTGCGAGAGCAGATCCGCCAGCCGGGGCGCAAGACCACGCTCTCCGGCGGCTCCCAGCGCACATCCGATGCTCTCGCGTACAGCGAGCAAATTTTCGTCGTTCGAGGCGAGATAACCGAGGAGGCGGTTATTGACGCGCGAGCCTCCAATTCTTGCCAGCGTATGCGCCACCTGCTCCCTTGTCAGGGAGCAGGTGGTTGTGAGCATGATCTTAAAGAGCCGTGTAATTATCTCTTCGCGCAGGGACAGATCAAGAATACGCGGCTTTTCCGCGAGGCAGCGACCCGCTAATATCAGATAGGAGAAAAAAAGGTCATCCTGCAAAGGCTTCTCCTTATCGTGGCCCAGCAGGAGATGCAATAGCCCGCTTGCGTCATTGATGCTGCCAACATATAACAACACGACCTCCTCCCACCAGGGATGGCCCAGGTGTCGCAGCAGTTCCTCCTGCCTGTTATTGGCGATGATATACTGCGTGACAAAGTACTCCTGGAAGGTGAGGTGTGAAAAACCATACCAGCCGTGCGCCTGCTCTCGCAATAATCCGTTCTCCATGTCGATCTGTTCGAGCACATGCCTGCTCTGATCCGCCGGGATATCGACGGTAGGCAAGAACTTGCTGATGACCTGCAAGAGTTCATCGACGGGAAAGTAATGCCTCCCCTGATTATGGAAATGCCAGGCTATCTCCTGGAGCAACTGCGACTGGAACATCAACGGGAACTCATGCCGGCGTTTAATATCGCGGCTGGCATCCCAGCGGGTCTGGAGCACTTCAATACATTGTTTATAGAAATCGGCCCGCCGCTCAGGCAGTTCAAGATGCCCTTCATAGACGATGGCGATGAGCGAGAGTAGCAGGGGGTTGGAAACCAGGGATTGAATGCGCAAATTACGCTCAAGATGCGAGATCAGGCCCTTGATCTTCTCCTCTCTGGAGGTTGTGCGATAGGCGTTAAACCAGTTCGTGATGAAGGTCTTACTGTCTTCAGGTCGAAATGCCACCACTTCCAGTTCAACAAATCCCGTCAGCTTGGGATAATGCTGATAGCCCGCCTTGCGCACCGTTACGACAATGCGCAGTCGCGGATACATTCTGACAAGCTTCATAATCGCGGAAACCATAGAGGTGTAGGTGTCATCCGCAGACTTATCCGCTACGCCTATTTTCGTCTCGTCTAACCCATCCAGAAGCAGCAAAACCTCCCCGGCCTTCATCTTTTCACCGACCAGTTCATGCAATGCTTGAACATCGGAGGCATGAAGATGATCGTCGATCTGGCGCAGGATCAGATCCAGCAGATCCCTGTGCATGGTCGACTTGAAGGTGTTGAGCTGCACGTAGATTGGAATACAGGGCAGGCCCGGAAGCTCTTTTTTCGCGGCCTTGATCGTCAGGTAGCGCAGCAGTGTCGTTTTGCCCGCTCCTGGATTGCCGACGATCACGCAGTACTGGTTGTCACGGATAGCCTCATCGGGATCGATGGCACCATCAACAAGCTGTTCGAGCGACTTCTGTGCAGCCTCCAGAAGCAGGTTAGGATCGTGCGTCTCCTCAGCTTCGCGCAATTTCGGATCGAG